>JAPLFH010000001.1 GCA_026390815.1 Ignavibacteriales bacterium
ATCACTTGGATCAAGTGGGTTTGTTCCTCTGTTAACTTCTACACCATCACCTATTGTTCCACCATCGGTATCAATATTCAATGGATCTGTTTTATATTTCATAACTTCTTCACCGTCTTTCAAACCATCACCATCTGTATCTGGATTTAATGGATCGGTTTTATACTTCATAACTTCTTCACCATCTTTCAATCCATCACCATCTGTATCTGGATTTAACGGATCAGTTTTGTATTTCATAACTTCTTCACCATCTTTCAAACCATCGCCATCAGTGTCAACTTTCAACGGATCAGTTTTATATTTAATTACTTCTTCGCCATCTTTTAATCCATCACCATCTGTATCAGCTTTGTTTGGATCAGTCTTATATTTCATTACTTCTTCACCATCTTTCAATCCATCACCATCTGTATCTGGGTTAAGAGGATTGGTTTTATAAGTATTAACTTCTTCGCCGTCTTTCAATCCATCACTATCTGTATCTGGATTTTTAGGATCGGTTCCTAATTTTTCTTCATCACATCTTTCAAGACCGTCATTATCAACATCTGTATGACAGCTTTCAAATGCATAGGCTATTCCTAAGCCTATATTAAAATATCTGTCGTATGTATGGAGAAATTCATCTTTAAGATCAGACGCCTGGCCATTAATTTTGTCACTGGAGAAAACATTAAAACCGCCGGATAAATCCAACACCCAATTCTGACTTAATGCGAATTCTATTCCTACCCCAGCTTCACCTAATCCAACCATACCGTTATCATCACTTGTAGAATATTTATCTTTGTAAATTGGTTTAAAATCTAAGGACCAATATGCACCACCAGCACCAAGGTAAATATAGGGATTAACTGCATCTGAATGGAAAGGAGTAAAAATTAATCTTAAATCAATTGGGATAAAACTTGTCTTGTAAAATTCCTTTTTATAATCTATACCTTGGTTATAACCATACCCAGCTCCTAAACCGAGATTAAACATATTTGAAAGTGGAAAAGCTACATATGCCCGATATAAGAAGGAAGTATAGTCATCTTTAGACCATTCATTTCCAGGTAAAAGGTAGTTACCTTGAATACCAAGTTTATAACTATAATCTTTAAATTGTGCAAAATTGGATTTAGTAAGTGAAAGAAATAAAAAAAGTAGTACTATAAAAATAGAAGTAATGTTTTTCATTATCTCCTCCCATTAGTGAATGATTTATATTTATTAAGTAAAATTATCTCTCACTGATTTGATAAGTTTTCAGCAGTAATTTACTTTTTTTTATTCAATAATGCTACAATTAATTAACAAATCTTATTTTTGTTTTATTGAAATATGTAAGTGGTGACTTATTCGAAATAGAATCCGTTGTACTTGAGTTTGCATAATTGATATTACAAATAAAATAAAAAGGGCGAATCATTTGATTCGCCCTTAGAAATAGGATTATACAGAAATTATTTTGTACGGACGAATTCAATTCTTCTGTTCTTTTGTTTGCCTTCTGCTGTTTTATTAGTAGCAATTGGTTTGCTGAACCAATAACCTCTAGTGGTTATTCTCTTCTCATCAATACCTTGATTGACTAACCATG
>JAPLFH010000002.1 GCA_026390815.1 Ignavibacteriales bacterium
CAGATGAAATAATAATGCAGTATATAGAAAATCAAGAATTGGAACGAGAGGATGGAGATTTTAAGATTTCAGAATAAACCTTTAGTCGTCCTTTAGACGAAAACGAAGCTACCGCCTTCGTAGGCGGTAGTAATTCACTTACCTTTGTCTGGAAAAATGGAATAAAAAATTCATGCCCGAGATTATCAAAACAGAAGCAATTGTTCTAAGCAAAATGGATTTCGGAGATTCGAGCAAGATAGCAACATTCTTTACGAAAGATCTTGGAAAAATATCTGCAATTATCAAAGGTGCAAGAACATCAAAATCCAGAATAGGAAAAATAGTTGATGTCCTGAACCATATCCAGATTGTATTGTACACTAAAAGCACAAGAGAAATTCAATTGTTAAGTCAGGCAGATTTGATTTCGAATTACACTAAAATTAAAAGTGATTTAAAAAAATTAAAGTACGCTTCTGCAGTATTAGAACTATTGTATTCATTAACGCCTGCCGGTGAAGTAAATGAAAGGTTGTTTAAAGGAGTTGTAAAAATATTTTCTATGATGGAATCCGGGAAGGAACAACCAGGAATTTTGTTGTTAAAGTTCATTCTTTTCTTGTTAAAAGAAATTGGTTTTGAACTTCAGATTTTCGAATGTTCATTCTGCGAGAAAGAACTTAACAAACCACAAAAAATTAATTTTAACTTTGAAAGAGGGATTATGTGCGAAGACTGCAGCAAAGATCAACTTGTTTCAGTCACAATTTCGCAGGAACTTTTTAATTTGTTTTTATGTCTAAGAAATAAGAATATTCAATCGATATTCGAAGAAAAGCAAATTGAAAATGCCCTGTTCTTTATTGAGAAGTATCTGAAATTTCATATACAAGAGTTTAAGGGAATAAATTCAATTCACTTATTTTAATGAATTTAATCAGGAGGTTTTTGACCGATGAAAAATAAAAATATGTTTGGGGCAATTGCCCTGATTGTTATTGGGATAGTTTTTGGAGCAGTTCTGGTATCCGGATTTGGCTGGGTGCGACCGAGTCTTGCTGATATTACAATTGGAGCAAAGAAACCGCCGGTAACAGATGTTGATGCGAGTGCCTTTAGTAAGGCTTTTATAGAAGTAGCTGAAAAAGTAACACCATCTATTGTAAGAATAAATGTTAAGTCTAAAACCGATAAAAATCCGCACGATGATTTCTTCTTTCCATTTTTTAAAGATATGATACCTAAAGAGCAATTAGGCTCTGGCAGCGGAGTAATAATTACTGAAGACGGATATATTTTAACAAATAATCATGTTGTTGAAGATGCAAGTAAGATTCAGGTGCAATTACTTGATCAGCGTAATCTGGATGCTACTGTTGTTGGTACAGATCCGCAAACAGATTTAGCGGTAATTAAAATAGATGCTTCCGGACTCCCTTCAGCTTATCTTGGTAATTCAGACGATGCAAAAGTTGGACAATGGGTTATGGCAATTGGTAATCCTTATGCTCTTAATTCAACTGTTACTGCTGGAATTATTAGCGCTAAAGGTAGAAATATAGGAATTCTCAAAGGTGTGTCTTCAATTGAAGCCTTCATTCAAACTGATGCTGCCATCAATCCTGGAAATAGCGGTGGAGCATTAGTAGATCTAACAGGTGCGGTAGTTGGAATAAATTCCGCAATTGCAAGTGGTGGAACCGGAAGTTATATCGGATATGGTTTTGCAATTCCAATCAATATTGCTAAAACAGTGGCAAAAGAAATTATTGCTAACGGAAAAGTAAACCGCGGATATATTGGTGTTAATATAACTCCAGTAGATGCAGCATTAGCAAAAGCAGTTGGACTAGATAGAGCCAAAGGAATAATGGTCCAGGGATTATTGGAAAAAGGTTCTGCAGAAAAGGCAGGAATTAAGGAAGGCGATATCATCCTTAAAATCGATGGAAAAGAAGTGAATCAACCAAACGAATTGCAAAGTTATGTTGCTTCTAAAACAGCGGGCACAAGTGTAAATTTAACTCTTTGGAGAGATAATAAAGAGATAGAAAAATCAGTTACACTTAAAGCACGCGATGTTGATGAAAATGTAAAAACTGTAAAAAATAATGAGGTAGAGGGTAACTTTAAAAAAGGTTCTTCAAATACCCTAACATTTGATAGCATTGGTCTAACGGTTAGCGATTTAAGTGAAGCCGATAAAGAAACATATAAAGTTGAAAATGGAATTCTTATAACTGATGTGCAAACGCTTTCCAGGGCTAGCGACCAGGCTTTAGGGCAAGGTCTTGTAATTATATCAGTTGATAAAAAGAAAATTGATTCAGTTGATGAATTTGATAATATTATTAAAAATAAAAAAGGTAAAGCGATTTTATTGAAAGTTGTTGACGCTAAAGGTACCTCAAGGTTAGTAGGTTTAGATTTACCAAAATAGTTTTGTTTCTTGATCTCTAAAAAAAATGACCCCGGTTTTACATCGGGGTTTTTTATGATTCAGCAAAATTAAACCTTCAACTGATTAACACTTTTTTTATATTTAGACTAAGGGTTGAACCAATTGAAATAATGAAGCAGGAAAATCGAATAAAAAATTATTCCTTTCTCCGATTCTTCGCTTTATAGGTTCTCAGGTAAATCAATTTAACGGGAAAATTTATGATCAGATTTTTAACCGCAGGTGAATCACACGGAAAGGCTTTAACAACAATCATTGATGGATTTCCATCCAACCTGGAAATAACAGAAGAGTACATCAATTTCCATCTGAAACGACGACAAGCTGGTTATGGACGCGGATTGCGGATGAAAATTGAAACTGATACAGCAGAAATACTTTCTGGTGTTCGGTTCGAAAAAACCCTGGGCTCGCCAATTTCTTTGCTGATAAGGAACAGCGATTGGGAAAACTGGACCGATAAAATGACATCAAGGAAAAAACAGTCGGAAGTTGAAAAAATTACTATTCCGCGTCCTGGGCATGCAGATTTAGTTGGTGTTACAAAATATAATTTTGATGATATCCGTAATTCGATTGAACGATCGAGTGCAAGAGAAACCGCAGCAAGAGTTGCCGCTTGTTCAATCGCAAGAAAATTTTTAGAGGAATTTGGTATTTCAATTGGCAGTTTTGTAGAAAGCATTGGTGGAATTTATCCTGAAAATAATTTTGCAGAAAAACTTTTTGCAAACGAATTACCAGTAGAATTTAAAGGATGGAATCTTTCAGATCAATCAGATAAAAGTGAAGTTAGAACTCTGGAAAAAGAACAAGAAGAAAAGATTATAGAAAAAATAAAAGAAGCGAAAAAGAAAGGGGATACACTCGGTGGAAATTTTTATGTTGTAGCAACTGGTGTTCCTGTCGGTTTAGGAAGTTTTGTGCATTATGATACTAAACTGGATGCAGAAATTGCACAATCGATTATGAGTATAAATGCAGTTAAAGCCGTTGAGGTTGGGACTGGGTTTAAAGTAGCAGATGCTTTTGGTTCTCAATCTCACGATGAAATTATCCGGAAGGGAGAACTCATATCCAGGAAAACTAATCGTGCAGGTGGAATTGAAGGTGGAGTTTCAACCGGGTTACCAATAATTGTCCGGGCAGCTATGAAGCCAATTGCAACATTAATGACTCCAATTGAAAGTGTTGATCTTTCTACAATGGAACAAATTGTTTCCCGACGGGAAAGAAGTGATTTTGTTGCAGTTCCAGCCTGTGCAGTTATTGCCGAATCGATGCTTGCCTGGTCCATAGCAAAATATTTCCTTGTAAAATTTGGTGGCGATTCGATTGAGGAAACAACAGAAAATTATAATAATTATTGCAGCAATCTTTTTAACAGAGTTTCAAAAAATTTTAGGAAGTAATAGAACCCAAATTTTTATGATTGCAGGAATTCCAAATAGTTATAAAGTTCAGTATTCAACAAAATAATATGATAAAAATCCATCGATTCGTTTTCAATCCATTTGCAGAGAACACATATCTCATTTGGGAAGTTAACTCAAAGCAAACAATAATCATTGATCCGGGATGTTCTAATGCCGATGAAGAAAATGTACTGAAAGAATTTATTCAAGAGAAAAAACTTATTCCTAAATATTTGATAAACACTCATTGCCATATTGATCATATTCTTGGAAATGGATTTATTAAGGATGAGTATGGTGTCGAATTTCTTGCCGGTGAAGAAGATTGTTTCCTTTTGGATTTAATGTTAAAGGAAGCAACAAAGTTTGGGTTAATTATGAAACAATCTCCTATGCCAGAAAAGTATTTGTCCGAAAATTTAATCCTTGAATTGCAGGGAGAAGTGATTAAATTTCTTTTTACTCCGGGTCATTCACCTGGCGAGTATTGCATCTATTTTCCGAGTGGGAATATCTGCATAACTGGAGATGTTTTATTCAAAGAATCAATTGGCAGAACTGATTTGTGGGGAGGTGATTCGGAAAGCTTAATGAATTCTATTCAACAAAAATTATTAGTTTTGCCGGAGAATACAATCATATTTCCCGGGCATGGGGATGAAAGTACAATTGGATATGAGCACAAATATAATCCTTACTTTATATGAGTTTTAGTTTGACATATGAATAAGCATTATATATATTCGTTCAGAAATGTTTTAGAATCTTTAACTAAACAAGTTGAAAAATGAATAATGTAGAAAAAAAGAAATACTCATCCTCAGTTATTATTTGGGCAATTATTCTTGTGATTTATTTTATTCTGTTTGAATTTGTGTTATCTGCCAATAGATATTTGCCAAAACCAACTTTATTATATGATTCGTTAATCTCGCTTCAAAAAGATTATAACCTTGCTTTAAATGTTTTTTACAGTACAAGCGGAATTTATTTATCTCTTCTGGTTGGATATTTACTCCTGCAATTATCTTCAGGTTTAGTTGTTAACCTTTTTAAGAAGTTTCCAAATATCATTCATGCAATTAAATTACTTAAATATTTTCCATTGATTGGAATAATAGCTATTTACTTATATTGGTTTCCAGTTTCCGTTATTTCTGAATTTATATTTTCCATCTCAATTTCATTTTTCTTTTTAACCTACATATTTAAAAAAACAATTCCATCAGCAAAACAAGAATACATTGATGCTGCAATTTCCATAACGGGTAGGAGCAATAAAGTAATAAATGAAATTACCTGGAAGTACTGCCAGCCAGTGATCTTTAATTCAATCCGGAAACTGCATCTTTTTCTCTGGTCAACAATGCTTGTATTCGAATTTGTAAAAGAACATTTTGGGTTAGGATTTTTATTCCGGAATGCAGTTACGTTCAAAGATCAGACAGCGTTAATAACTTTATCAATTATATTGCTGATAATTTTATCTATTGGTGATCTTATAATCAGTTTGATGAAAGAAAAATTTTTTAATTGGGAGAAGTAATTGTCATCAGAAAATAAAGTACTATTAAACGTAAAAAATCTTTCAAAGGATTTTCTTGGATTAGGCGGGAATAAAAATAGAATTCTTGAGGATGTAAGTTTCAATTTACACGAAAAGGAATTTAAAACAATTTTAGCTCCACAAGGCGCTGGTAAAACAATCCTGTTAAGAATAATTGGTGGATTTGAAAGTGCCACAATCGGATCAATCAGTTTTGAACAATCAAAAACAACTAAGCCAAAAGCGATTTTTATTCCTTCTAATCCATCCGCCTTACCCTGGTTAAGCGTAGAAACAAATATAAATTTTACATTGGAATTTGATTCCAAAGATGAATTGACCAAAAAGAAAAAAATAAAGGAAGTGATTGAATTAGTTGGCTTAGCTGGTTATGATAATCATATTCCTGATAATAGAAGTGTTGGTTTCAGATTTCGAATATCGTTGGCAAGAGCTTTAGCCGTAGATCCTCAAATAATATTAATAGATGAACCATTCAATAATTTAGATATAACAACAAAAAAAGAAATTTATTCTTTGATGAGAAAAATTCATTCAGAGTTGAATATTTCATTCCTGTTTGCAACTTCAAATATTTCTGAAGCTATATTTCTTTCAGATTCAATTGTAATTCTTGAAAAAAATCCTGCAAAAATCTTAAAAGAATTGAACGTTAATTTACCTTTAGATCGCGGGATGGAAATTTTTACTGATGAAAGATTTCTAAAATCAAAAAATGAAATTGAACAATTATTTAAGTCAGATCAGAAACAATTGTTCCATACTTTGGTCATTTAATCGTGAACAAGAATAAAACAATGTGTTACAGTGCTGTGGCATTGAATATCTAATTTGTGACCACCTAAAACTTTATTAACAAAAATTCTACATTCGTAATTAATAACTAAATCCATTTTACTATATGAAAAATAAAATAGATGAATTGAAAGAAAAGAAAACTATTGCCAAACTTGGTGGTGGTGAAGATAAAATTAAGGCACAACATTTAAAGGGTAAACTTACGGCAAGAGAAAGAGTTGAGCTTTTAGTTGATGAAGGAAGTTTTGAAGAGGTAGATGTATTTGTTACACATCGCTCTAAAGATTTTGGATTGGATAAACAACAATATCCGGGTGATGGTGTTATAACTGGATTCGCAAAAGTAAATGGCAGATCAATAGCACTTTACAGTCAGGATTTTACCATCTTCGGTGGCTCACTTTCAGAAACTCATGCAGAAAAAATTTGTAAGATTATGGATACGGCATTAAAAGTTGGTATTCCGGTTATTGGCTTAAATGATTCCGGCGGCGCAAGAATCCAGGAGGGAGTTGTAAGTCTTGGTGGCTATGCAAATATTTTTCTTCGCAATACTTTAGCATCCGGTGTAATTCCACAAATCTCGGCAATCTTAGGTCCCTGCGCTGGCGGAGCAGTGTATTCACCAGCAATAACTGATTTTATTTTTATGGTAAAGAATACAAGTCATATGTTTGTAACTGGTCCTAATGTTGTTAAAACTGTAACACATGAAGAAGTAAGTTTTGAAGATTTAGGTGGCGCGGAAACTCATGCATCCAAAAGTGGAGTTGCTCATTTTGCTATGGAAAATGAAATTGAAATCTTTCAGGGAATCAGAAATTTACTTAGTTATTTACCGCAGAATTACCGTGATTCTTCTCCTGAATATAAATTTGATTTGAGTGTTGATTTAATTGAGCCAAAATTAAATGACATGATTCCGGATAATTCTAATAAACCTTATGATATGAAAGATATAATTCATCTTTTAGCAGATAATAATGAATTTTTTGAAGTTCATAAAAATTATGCGGAAAATATAATTGTTGGCTTTGCAAGACTTGGCGGAATGGCAGTTGGAATAGTTGCTAATCAACCAGAAGTTTTGGCTGGTGTATTAGATATTAATGCTTCGGTAAAAGGTGCACGTTTCGTAAGATTTTGTGATGCTTTCAGTATCCCGCTATTAGTTTTGGAAGATGTTCCTGGTTTTTTGCCAGGCACAGAACAGGAATGGAATGGAATTATTCGTCACGGCTCTAAATTACTATTTGCTTTTTGCGAAGCTACTGTTCCGAAAGTTACCGTAATAGTACGGAAAGCTTATGGTGGTGCCTATGATGTAATGAATTCCAAACATATACGTGGCGACTTTAATTTTGCCTGGCCCTCAGCAGAAATTGCTGTGATGGGACCTAAAGGAGCGGTGGAGATAATTTTTAAAAAAGAAATATCTGAGGCAGAAAATAAAACTGAGGCTGTGAACCAGAAATTGTCAGAATATATTGAGAAGTTTGCTAATCCATATATAGCCGCAGAACGCGGTTACCTTGATGATGTAATTATACCATCTGAGACAAAAATTAAGCTTATAAATGCGTTTCAACTTTTAAAAACAAAAGTCGATAATAATCCAAAAAAGAAACATAGCAATATTCCGCTTTAAAATATTTTACAATTGATAATTTGAGTAAAATCAAAGAAATTACGACTATATTTCCCTTGACATTGTACGCTGCGGGGCTTAATTTTATAATAAAATTTATAACAATGGAGTAATAATGAAGAAGATCATTCTACTGATTTTTCTGATAAGCATAACTATTGTTTTTTCTTCTTGCAGCTTGTCAAATGTTGAGAAGGATGATAAACAAACGGCAAATCCGAACGTTAAGGTAAAACCGTCACTCATTGTTTCAGAAATGCTTGAAGAGGCAAGACAAACTTACCTCAACGCATTGTCCAGCCAGGATTCCAATAAAACTGCTTCAGCCATAAATTCTTACGAAGCAGCACTTCATATTATAAATAATTTAAGCTACTACCCAGACATAGACGAGAATGAAGCTTTTACAGAATTAGAAAAATCAATTACAGAAGATTATCAAAAATTTGTTGATAATTTGAGTGAGCTTCCTGATGGTGTTTCAATTGTTGCTTTGGAAGAATGGATGAAGAAAGTCCAACCAGAAATAAAATTGAAACCTGAAGAAATTAAAAAGCCAAAGAATGTAATAATTGTTTCTGATTTTCCATTGGAAGTAAATGAATATGTTGAAAAATACATAGAAATTTATACTGGAAAGTGGCGACGATTTATGGAATTATGGCTTTCACGTTCCGGGAAGTATTTTCCTTTAATGGCAAAGATTTTTCAAGAAGAACAGGTTCCTACCCAATTATTATTTTTAAGTATGGTAGAAAGTGGAGTAAATCCCATAGCACGTTCTCGCGCTAAAGCGGTTGGATTATGGCAATTTATAAAATCAACAGGGAACCTATATGGCTTAAGAACTGATTTCTATTATGATGAACGAAGGGATCCGGAAAAAGCTACTCGTGCTGCAGCACGTCATCTTAAAGATCTGCACAAATCTTTAGGTGATTGGTACTTAGCTCTTGCCGCATACAATGCCGGTGAAGGCAGAGTAAAAAGAGCCATCTATAGAGCAAACTCAAATGATTTTTGGGAAATTCAACAATATCTACCAAGGGAAACCAGAGATTATGTTCCTCAATATATAGCTGTTTCTTTAATTGCAAGCGCTACGGATAAATATAATTTTAATAATGTCCTTTATGAAAAACCAATTGAATTTGAGACCTACCCGGTAACAGATGCGATTGATCTTAAAGCATTAGCCGCTGCAGCAGGTATTTCACTAGAAGAGCTTGAAGATTTAAATCCAGAACTAACTATGCAAAGTACGCCGCCAAATTATGAAGGTGGGTATCAGCTTAAACTTCCTAAAAATACTGCTCAAACATTTGCTGCTAACTTAAAAAATATTCCTGATGATGCTAAAGTTCAATTTACTATACATTATGCCCGGAAGGGAGAAACGATTTCTAAAGTTGCTGCTAAATATGGAATTTCTGCAAATGAATTAGCAAAAGTTAACAACATAACTATTAAGACAAAACTTGTTCGTGGTGTTGCACTTAAAATTCCAGTTTCTGGATTTACTGATATTGATTTTGCTCTTAATACTGATGTTAAACAAGCAACCGAAGAGAAAAGTCCTGAAGCTCCTTATTCTATTCAAAGTCAAACTAAAGAAACTCCAATTGAAATTGCTGATAATTCAAACTCAGGTGATTCTACCACTTCATCTGATGTTGTAATTATACCTGAAAATCTTGCACTCGTAAATTATTCTGTTAAAAGCAAAGATAACCTTACTGCAATAGCAAAATTGTTTAACGTAAGAGTTTCTGACTTAAGAAACTGGAATAATATTTCCTATACCGCATCCATAAGTGTAGGGCAAACTTTAAACATCTATGTTCCAAAAGATAAATCTGAATTTTATGCTAATTTGGATAATCAAACAGCCGCTGAAAAGACAACTTTCAATAACACTTCTTTTAAAAAGAATGCAAGCTGGATAACTCATAAAGTTAGAAAAGGTGAGAATCTTGGAACCATTGCTTCCAAATATGATGTTACAGTTGCGCAGGTTAAATCCTGGAATAAAATACGCAAAAACACAATCGTTGCCGGAAAAAAATTAAGGATTTATAGTGGCATTAACAGTCATCTTAATGCAAATGGTAGCTCTAATTATAAGAAAAGCGGATTAACAAAATATAAAGTACGTAAAGGCGATACGATAGGAGAAATTGCAGAAAGATTTGGCGTTTCTATTGCTCAATTGCAAAATTGGAATAACCTTACAGATAATAAACTAATTGCAGGAAATTCCCTAAAAATTCATGGATCGGAATCTACAGCTTCTCTTGGAGATAATACTTATAAAACTCCTGGCACTTTAAATACATATACCGTAAAACCTGGCGATGCAATTGGATCAATTGCGGATAAGTATGGTGTTTCAATAGCTAATTTGAAAAAATGGAATAAGCTTAACAGCAATAAAATTGTTGCTGGCAAATCCTTAAAGATTTATTCCGATAAGAGTATTGCAACAACTACAAATAATGAAGTTGTGAAAAATGAAAAGGTTACATATGCAAATCCTAAAACCAATAAGGTTGCTAAATCATCTTCAAATTTGCATAAAGTAAAAAAAGGTGAGACATTATATTCGATTGCAGGCAAATATAATGTTGAACTAAAAGATTTGATAAAACATAATCGTATAAAGAATAATAAAATTATGATTGGGCAGGTTCTAAGAATCCAGAATTAAAATGTTTGATACAATTTTTATTTTTGATAGATAAATAAATAGTTCTTTAAATTTTGAAAGCCGCCGTTAGGGGTGTTGTGAAATTATTGCAACTGAGATCATACCCTAAACAACCTGATCTGGATAATGCCAGCGTAGGGAAACGGATAGCAGAATAATTATTTGTTCAAGCCGTTTTTCAGACGGCTTTTTTTATATTGGAGGTAATATGAAACAAGTAATTATTCTTTTTATTATTTCAAATTTATTTCTTTTTGCACAGGAGAAAATAATTGATGGAAAAATTGTTGATGCAGAAAGTCTTTTGCCACTCTCTTCAGCTAACATTTTAATCGAAGGTACTGAAACAGGAACCACCACAAACTCCAACGGGATTTTCCAACTATCCGCATCTTTCAATAATGAGCAAACTCTTAGGATAAGTTATGTGGGTTATCAAACCAGGCAAATAAAAATTTCTGATTATTTAACCAGCCAAGAAAAGATTATTATGCTTGAACAAATGATAATCCCTTCCCAAACAATTTTAGTTACCGGAAGCATCGGAATGCCAGGACTTTCACCAATTGCTTTTGCAAAAATTAAAAGAAAAGATATTGAGAAAGATTATACAGTACAGGATGTTCCCGAATATCTTAGCACTCTTCCATCAACAACATTTTATTCAGAATCCGGTAATAATCTTGGTTACAACTACATAAGTATAAGAGGATTTGATCAGCGAAGAATTTCAGTTTCTGTAAATGGAATTCCTCAGAATGATCCGGAAGATCACAATGTTTACTGGTTGGATTTTCCTGATCTTTTAGCCAGTACAGAACTTATCCAGGTACAGCGGGGTTCCGGTTCGGGTGTGATTGGCTATCCTGCAATCGGTGGTTCCATTAATATTATTACATCTAATTTCAGCGATAAGAAAAGTTTAAATTTATCTTCTTCCATTGGAAGCTATAATACACGGAAATACAGCGCAAGCTATTCAAGCGGATTGGTGGATAATAAATATTCATTCTATGCAAAGCTTTCTAAACTGCTTAGCAGCGGATATAAAAATTCATCCTGGATAGATTTTAATTCCTATCACTTTTCTGCAATAAGATATGATAAAGATTTTGCGACTCAATTAAATTTCTTTGGCGGACCCGTTGCTGATGGTTTAAGTTATACCGGTTTACCGAAATTTACAGTTAAAGATAAAAATCTAAGAAGGCTCAATCTTTCTTATTGGGAAACTGAAGGCGATAAATTCTCGTACACTTTAAAACGTAGACCGGATGAAATTGAAAATTTCTCTCAACCACATTTTGAATTACTGAACGAGTATAACATCAGTGATAATGTTTCTTTTAACTCAGCTTTGTTTCTAATTCTTGGTAACGGCTTTTTTGATTATGATGGATCATGGGCAGATACTTCTTATTTTCGGTTAACAAGTGACAATGGATTTAAACCAAATGGAAATCCTGGTAATGCACTTATCCGTGCGATGGTAGAAAACAGGCAGTACGGATGGATTCCACGTTTAAGCATTAAACATAAAAATGGAGAATTACTTATTGGTTCCGAAATAAGAATTCATCGGTCTTTGCATTGGGGAAGTATTAACTATGCTGAGAATCTGCCAGCAGGAATAACAAAAGAATTCCGGTATTATCAATATAAAGGTGCTGTGGATATATTTAATTTTTTTGTTCATGAAACATTCAATGTAAATAATAATATAAATTTTTTTGGTGAAGCACAACTTGCATATAATAAATACAGGTTGTACGAAGAAAAATATCTTAATAATGATTTTTCTTTAGATAATTTATTTCTTAATCCACGGCTGGGAATAAATTATAAACCAGTTAATGAATTAAACCTGTTTGCCGCTTTCGCAAGAGTTAGCCGGGTACCACGATTAAAAAATTATTACGATGCAGCAGAATCCAGCGGAGGGGAACTACCGCAATTTGGAAAAAATACTGACGGTTCTTACAACTTCAATGATCCTTTGGTTAAACCTGAGAAGATGAATGATTTTGAAATTGGTTCCTCATATTTAACTGAAAAATATTCTTTTGGATTGAATTTATTTTATATGATGTTCAATGATGAAATTGTAAAAAGCGGGCAGATAGACCGGTTCGGGCAACCCGTTACAGGTAATGCAGAAAAAACAATCCATACTGGAATTGAAATCTCTGGCAATTTTAAACTGTTTGATTTCATTGAGCTTGTTTTAAATGGAACCTATAGTAAAAATTATATTAGTAAAGGGGTTACTTTTATAAAAACAAAAATAAATGATGTTAAAACAATTTTGCCGCTGGACATAAGCAAAAATAAAATTGGTGGATTTCCTGATTACTTGCTAAATGGAATTATAAAATTTAATTACAAAGGTATTTATGCTAATGTAGAAGCCAAGTATGTTGGTAAATTCTATTCTGATAATTACGATGAAAACCTGAAATCTTATTTAACATTGTATCCAGATTTTGTTGATTATAGTGATAATGTTGTCGATCCTTATTTCGAAGCAAATCTATTTATCAGTTATGAATTTCAACCAAAATATTTTTTAACTTCGCTTAAAATATTTGGGCAGGTAAATAATCTCTTTAATAACTTATATGCGTCGTATGCAATTGGTAAAGAATTTTTCCCATCTGCGGAACGCAACTTTTTAACTGGTATTCAATTAGGATTATAATGAAGAAATGCATCATCCTGGCAAATGGCAAATCGCCTGATAAAAAGATTATTCGTTTCTTAAAGAAGAAAGGATATAAAACTTTAATTTGTGCTGATGGCGGAGCTAATTCTGCCAGAAGATTAAACTTGATCCCAGATTATATCATTGGCGATTTGGATTCAATCTCGGAGAATAATTTACAATTCTATACAGGCAAATCGGAGATAATTAAAATAAACCGGCAGAATGATACTGATTTAGAAAAATGTTTGAAGTTTGCAATAAGAAAAAAATTTAATGAGTGTTTTCTATTGGGAACAGTTGGCGATAGATTAGATCACTCATTTGCAAACCTTTCAATCGTTCTAAAATATTCTGATAAGATTAAAATAAATCTGATTAGTGAAAGATCATTGCTTACAACCGAGAAGGGAACAGTTGAATTTGCTTCCTTCCCTGGTGAAACTATTTCTCTTTATGCTTTTAATGAAAAAACAGTCATCACTTCTAAAGGATTAAAATATAAGTTAGATAATGATCAATTAGTTTTTGGGAAAAAAGAAAGCACCAGCAATGTTGCCACCGCAGAAAAAATTCACTTAAATATTACTGGTGGAAAAATATTTCTTATTCGTGATATTGAATCGATGAGAAAGCATGATTTCATTTAGTTCTTTAGATTTTGCTGTAATCCTTTTATTCTTTGCTGCAGTAGTGGCAATTGGATTTTTTGCAGGAAGGAAAAAATCGACAAGTGCAGAAGATTACTTGCTATCGGGAAGAAAAGTTGGATTGTTTCTTTTTGTGCTTACAAATGTTGCAACCTGGTATGGTGGAATACTTGGTGTTGGTGAGTTTACGTATAGATATGGATTGTTAAGCTGGTTTACACAAGGATTACCATATTATATTTTTGCAATCATCTTTGCATTATTCTTCGCAAAAAAAATAAGAGAGGCTTCTTTAATAACTATTCCGGATAAACTTGAAAAAGTTTATGGAAAAAAAGTTGCGCTTATCGGTTCAATATTATTATTTGTTTTGGTTTCACCAGCACCATACCTGTTAATGGTTGGTAATTTGCTCTCTCTCATTTTTAATATTGATTTGCTTCCGAGCCTGATTATTAGTTTTATACTTTCAGCAGCATATCTTTATACAGGTGGATTGAGAGCGGATATTTTTACAGACGCTTTCGAGTTCTTTGTAATGTTTGCAGGATTTATTTTAATCGCTGTAATTGCTTTCCTTAACATGGGGGATTTTAATTTCCTTCAGAATAATTTGCCGGTAAATCACCTTAAACTAACGGGCGGTACTTCCTTTACTTATGTAATTGTATGGTTCTTAATTGCTCTCTGGACTTTTACAGATCCGGGGTTTCATCAGAGATGCTATGCGGCAAAGGATGGCAATGTTGCAGTTAAAGGAATTATTATTTCCGTTTTGTTCTGGGCGTTATTTGATTTCCTAACAACAACCACCGGGCTTTATGCCCGCGCTGCAATTCCAAATTTAACACAGCCAGTTTTAGCATTTCCATTGCTTGCAGAAAAATTACTTGGCAGCGGATTAAAAGGAGTTTTTTATGCGGCAATGTTTGCAACGATACTTTCTACCTTAAACAGCTTTTTATTTTTAAGCGCAACAACTTTCAGCAACGATTTCCTTTTCCGGTTTAAAAAAATAAAAGATGAAAAGAAACTAAAATCATTTACAGCAATTGGATTAACTGTTACAGGAGTATTATCGATCATTCTTGCATATATAATTCCATCTGTAATTGAGTTGTGGTATTCGATAGGAACGATTTGCATTCCCGGATTGATTCTTCCGGTTGTTGCAGCCTATTATCCTGCATTAAGAATAAACAAAGGATTAATAATTGTTGAGATAATTTCTGGATTTAGCGCAAGCCTTATATTCCTTTTATTAAAAATGAATTACCCTGAAGTAACATTTTTAAATAATATAGAACCAATGATAATCGGAATACTTTGCGCACTACTGATTCATTTTATTGGGATCATTTTGCGTTATTTTCGTGGTTCGACCCCGCTCACCACGATATAATTTGGCTTTCTGCAACAGCCTGAGCAGGCAAGCCTTAAGGGATTTTATTTGCTTTTTTTATTCATTTTTCTATAAATATTTCATCCCTGCTTGCAGCAGGCAAGCCTATCGGGATGTATATTTCTTAATCCCAGAGGGATGATATAATTGTAGAAATAGAAAGAAAAAATATTGCAAAATGCCGTAGGCATGATATAATAAAAAGTGCTTATTAAACCGAAAAATAAAATAATTAGCAATTAATTAATCAAAAATTAATATTCTTAGGTTGACGCCTATACGTTTTCACTGGAATGACCTTATTAGATTAGACTAATAAATTTTTTATATTAAAATAAAAGCCGGAACTAACCAGCTTTAATACTAACGTAGTTCCGACTTTTAATAACTGGTTATTGTGCGGGTGTATCAGTTTTTGCTTTTCTTCCGGGAGGTTTTTGATAAATTTTAAGCCCGTAATCCTCTACTAATAAATTTTGTTTACCATAAAGTCCATAAAGCTGGGTAGAAATTTTAGAAAACATTTCTTCACACTCAGCAGAAATATTTTCATACTCCTGGTACTTTTGATGAGCGACCGCCTCAGCATCATCATACAATTTACGGGCATTAACAAGTAAAACTGTTTTTGCTTCAATTACCGCAGCAGTAATATTACCCGGAAAATCGGCATCGGTAGAGTGTTTGTTTACTCCTCCGGATAATCTTTCCAATTTTCCTTTGATCTCGTTATAGAGCTTAGAATCCTCGGCAGGCATAATTCCTCCATTAAAAAAGTTAAAAAATAGTTCTAGTAACTTGAATAAAACAGGAAAGCGCTATTCCCAATTACGAAATAACAAAAAATTGAGTTATTAGCAATACATTTAACAAAAAAAATAAAAATTAATTATTTTTAAATAGGAACTTTTAAGAATTAAGTTTTTGTAAAAACCAGATAAACACAATTTCTAATGCTTTAAATTCCGCACACCTTAGGTTAATAATATTTACTTTCTTTATATGGCTTTTTCTGTTTTAAGGGAATAGAAATAAATCCTGATTAAATATTATTACCTATACATAAAATGTATTTACCCGTCAAGTAAACAAGTCTAATAACCACGGAAATAGATTTAGCCAGCGGTTAAGCAGACTAAACAATAAGGAAATAGATTTACCTGGTGAATAAAAAGAATTACCTTCTAAAGAAATACATTTAACTGATGATTAAATAAAATTAATTGATTTGGAAATAGATTTAAACGATAATTAAATAGATTTACTTGCTTATTCCTAGTATTTAATTGTGCAAAAATGAGCCAGAAACGAAGATAATTTGAAATTTAAGCCTGATTTTGATCCGAAACCTGTTGTTACGTCAAACATCAAATGTTATAAGTAAGATGGGGAAATAGATCAATAATTAGGTAACCCATTTAAGCAGGAAACGAGTATTTTAGTATTGGAGAACCGGTGATCCGGTGAAACGGCGATCTCGGATTCCACGATTCTACATTTTTCCAAGGTTGCAATTTTAAGAATATTCATCACTCAAATATTTTTACCATTTTGCGCCTGCCTTTGGCGGCAGACAGGCAAGATTTAAGAACTAATTTGATAACAACGCCTTACGTTTTACATTTGACAAAACGCTAACGAATATTTTGGATTTAACCATTTTATATTAATCCAACACTTTGATTGATATTAAAAGAAAATAAGATTAGTTTAGGCAGGAAAATTAAAATAGTTGTATGGGTGAGCGCGGGATGATAATTAAACACTTCGAAGAAAATATAACTGCAAATCTTTTTAGGGTTACTAATTAATGATTAACCTGATTTCTTTAACACCACAAAAAGCAATTAATAAATCTTTTCTTAAAGTTAAACCTGTACGGGAAGATTTTAACAGG
>JAPLFH010000003.1 GCA_026390815.1 Ignavibacteriales bacterium
GGTTATCCAAACTAGATGATATTTTATATCGTATACTGTATGTGATGACTTTCTGTAATTTTCCATTGAGCGAATTTACTAAAGTCTTCGCCTAAAGGCGAGGGTTTTTGCCCGCCAATCCCAGTAAGGGACAATAAAAAATTATATAATCAGAAATGATATGGATAGCAGAAGATTTCCTTGTCAGTGATAATTCCAGTAATTAATGATGCAGGAGTAACATCAAAAGCAGGAGAATAAACAGGATAATCTTCATTAGTAATTTGCTTATCGCCAAAATGAGTTAATTCTTTTTTATTCCTTTCTTCAATCAAAATTTCACTACCATCGTTGCAATGTTTATCTACAGTAGTAACAGGTGCTGCAATATAAAATGGAATTTTATGAAATGAACAAGCAACAGCCAGGTTATATGTTCCAACTTTATTTGCTGTATCTCCATTCCTGGCAATTCTATCAGCACCAACCACTACAAGATCTATTTTCCCTTGTTGCATTAAAAACGCTGCAGTAGAATCGGTAATTATTGAAAATGGAATTCCTTCTTTATCCAATTCAAATGCAGTTAACCTTGAACCTTGAAGCAATGGACGTGTTTCATCCGCATAAACATGCTTCACAAAATTATTTTCAAAACCTTTCTTAATTACATTAAGTGCAGTTCCCTCCCCAGAAGTTGCAAGTTTTCCCGCGTTGCAATGGGTAAGCACATTACATCTCTTTTTAAAAATCTTTAATCCATTCAATCCAATACGTTCACACATTTCAATATCATGCTGATGAATTTCTTTTGCTCGTTTCACCAGTACGTTGTAAGAATTCTCTTGTTGATTCAATTCCTGGAATGATCCTTTAATTTCATTCAGTGCCCAAAATAAATTTACCGCTGTTGGTCGTGTGGAAGCTAATCTTTGATATGCTTTTTCAAATTCTTCCTGCTGACTGGTTTTAACTTTCTTAATTGATAAAGCTAATGCGTAAGCTGCAGCAACTCCAATTGCTGGTGCTCCCCTAATTTCCAGCTTTTCAATTGCATCTGCAATTCTTTCGTAGGAATCAGTCTCAATGTATTCTTCAACTAAAGGTAATTTTGTTTGATCAATAAAAACTAATTTATCATTAACAAAATCTAAAACAGTAAAACTATTCCTGGTCATCTTCAAATTTGGATAGTTTAAGAAATTCCCTGAATCTATTTTGGATGAGCTTGTAATCTAAGTTTTCCAATCCCTTTGTACTAAATTGTTCAACGCAAAATGATGCCATTGTGCTACCATAAATAACAGCGCGCTTCATAATTTCAAAGTTCAGATCGTCTTTTTTATGTAAGTAACCAATAAATCCACCAGCAAAAACATCACCAGCACCAGTTGGATCGAAAATATTTTCCAATGGATAAGCTGGAGCAGAAAATATTCCTTCCTCTCCAAAGATCAACGCACCATGTTCACCTTTTTTAATTATTAAATATTTTGGACCAAGTTCTTTAATCAATCTGGCGGCTTTAATTATATTCGGTTCATGGGTAAGAAGCCGGGCTTCTGAATCATTAATAATTAAAACATCAACACGTTTCAGAACTTCAAGCAGTTCAGCATTTTTTCCTTCAATCCAAAAATTCATAGTATCACAAACAACTAATTTTGGCTTGTCCATTTGATCTAATACTCTTAACTGAAGAACAGGGTCGATATTTCCGAGTAGAACATATTGAGCCTTCCTATAGTTAACTGGAATAATGGGATTAAATTTTTCAAATACGTTTAAATCTGTGTACAATGTATCGCGTACATTTAAATCGTAATGATATTTGCCGCCCCACCTGAATGTCTTTTCTCCTTTAACTATCTGCAATCCTTCAAGATCAATATGGTGATCCTCTAATAATTTTATGTGCTCTTTTCCAAAATCTTCTCCAACAACACCAACAATATAAATTGGAGTGGAGAAATAACTTGCAGCAAGTGAAACATAAACTGTAGAACCACCAAGTGCATTATCGATTTTTGCAAACGGAGTGATTACCGAATCCAAAGCGATTGAACCAACAACCAATAAACTCATTTTAATCCTTTAGTAATAATTTGGTGAGTAAAATACGAAAATTTTTAATTCAACAGAATTTATTTTAGTTAATGCGATTTACATTGTTAAGATTTATTTCTTCAAAATTTAGGAAATTAATTTCATTCATAAAATATTCAAGAATAATTTCAACCGAATTCCGCTGACCGATCCATGCTAATAATTTAACTGCGGCAGATTTATCCACCCATTGATATTCAGTATGCTCAGTTGATATTTTTACTTCTGCATCATCATCAACTAAAGCAGCAAAAACCGGGACCATGCAAATATGATCTCTTCTGCGTGAGTAAAATGAATTTACATTTGGAACAACCCACATTTTTTTTGGTATTAATCCGGTTTCCTCACTTATTTCTCTAATTGCTGCTTCGTAGGCTTTTTCTCCACTTAGAATTGAGCCGGTTACCATTTGCCATACACCAGGATAAATGTCTTCTTTTGATCTTTTGAGTAACAGAAATTCAATTCCATTTCCTTTTCTTTTAACTATATGTGCCTCTATCATATATGAAAAAATTTTCAAAGTTGCTCCAAATTTTTATACCAATATACCTGAAAAAATTATTAGAATACAGAAGATGGGATTAGTACTTTGTGTGTACTTATCCATAATAATTTTCATTTAAAAATAAGCTCTTACTTCGGCTCTTGCTGTATGAACTACTTTACCACTCCCTTGCAATCTTCCATCATAATTAATTGATGATTGCAGATTGCCAGTAAGCCTATAATCAAAATTAAGCCGCCAGAAATAATTCTTACCAAGTAAATTCCCTTTTGTTAATTCAAACGGAAGATAATTTTTATCTGTGTTCGCCGTTAATTCATTTCGTTCAATTTCAATTCTTAATCTCCCAGTACCGGCAAAGGAAATGTTTAATCGTAACTGAAGAGAATTCTGATCAATAATTGTTGGAGTTTTAGGAAAATCATCCTGACTTCTACCAACTCCAATTTTAAATCCAACTTCAATATTTCTTTCTGGTCTGTAAGAAAAATCAGAAGTAATTGTATTGGAAGTTAGCATCCTTGCACGGTTAGAATTAATTGGAGCAATTACATTATCCACCTGGTTCACAAATTCAGTTTGGTTACCAATTTCCTCAACCATCTTAAAGCGGATTCTTATACTTCTTTCTTTGTTATAACCTTTTTCCAAACCACCGCTATATTGATTTAAATTTTTCCTTTGTGTAAAACGGAAGCGGAATGAAAGATCGCTGCTGTTTTCCCAAAAAAATAAATCCTGCTGGAATTGATTAAAACCCCTGATAGTTGTGGAATCATTTAAGAAGGATGAAAAGTTAAGTAAATATATTTTTTCGGTTTTAGTCTCCTTACTATTCTCCTCAACGCGGAAAGAAGTTTCTGATGAAATTGGAGATAATATTTTTCCGGTAATACTACTTTTATCAAAAACTTTTTCCAATTCAATTTTCCAGCGTGTGTTTACCTTTAAATCCACAACTGGAAACAATTTATCTGTTGGAATTGAAGCGATAATATAATCTCCATCATACACTGTTGGTTCAAACTCATTCTCATCAGCAATTCCATTGTTGTTAAGATCTCCAAGATATTTGTAATTACCTGTACCCTGTGTAACTCTTACAAAAACTCTTTCCAGCTTTGCAGAGCGCTGGGTAGATGCTTCATAATAAATATCTCCATTAACAATTCTTTGCCAAAAATTAAATCTTGATTGTGACCTGATAAGAATAGTTTGGTTATCTAACGAACCTAACTGTTTATAAAATGGAGTATATTTTTTATCTCTGATTACCAGGCTGAATGAGGAATTTACTTCCTGGATTCCTCTAAAATTCATGTCGTAGGATTGCATATAAGCATTAGATTCCTTTTGCATCACTCCATTGATTGGGAATGATTCTTCTCTTAAAGAATATTGTGCTTTTAATGTAAATCCATAAAGATCCAGTAATTCCAGTGAAGGAATAACTTCCACATATTTCAAACTGCCAGTCAATAACGAATCCGTGTTGGTTAATTTGTCTTTTTTATCTTCATAAAGGAATCCGATCCCAGGTTTAATTTTGTTCCAAAGATAATAAGCGTTTGCTGTTTGCCTGTTCCAGTTTGTATTCAGAAAACTTGTTTTTGAACTAACATAATCGATTTTGTACTCAACATTATATATATCCTTATCGCTGAATAAAAGATTACTTAGGAACCGATTTGATTTAAAATCATTTCCCCTGCTCAAAAATCCATATGTTGATGTGAGATTCAATTTTTCGAATGGAATTAAACTTAATGATGCTTCTCTTAGCTGTTCATTTTCAGTTTTATCAGATTGAAGCACATTGTAATTTCTGCTAAACTCAATTTCATTTACCCGGTCCAGTGTTGTAAATTTATTTTGAATGAACCTATCTTTATAACTTAATCCGATCTGTCCGAAGTTAATGCCGGCAACTTCTATTTGCCGTGGTTTTATATTAAGAAAAATATTTCTTGCCGATCCAAAATTATCCTTATCATCAATTGTAGAGAAACGATTTTTATCCCAAAGGCTTCCGGCAATATCAACATTAAGATTAACATCAGTAAAAGGAATTGCTTCAATAGATATATTTCCGATCTGCTTTAATTCTGGCAAAAAAAGAAATACAATTGGCAGGTAAGATCCTCCGCCAACACCAACAAAACTATAATTGCCAAGACTCTCTTTTAAATAATCGCCTTTTCCATCTCCAACATAGCTGAAAGATACATCGAACAACCCATTGCCCGGATTGTAAACATAATATTGAAATGAATTTCCGTTTATAATTGTATCAACACGTGAATATGTTCCCTTGATTTTCCCCGTTGAATCCGGGACTGCTTCTATTATACCGGATTTTGCTGCTAAAAATTTATTATCCCCGGAAGCTGCTAAAATTCTTTTATCACTTTCTGTAAGAGAAATATCAATTGGTGAATCCTGGTCGTCACCTTCTCTAAAGTAATTTACTTTCACATTCAACTTATTATTTAATAGGTTGGATGCAAAGCTTGCTCCAAAGAAATTCCTGGTAAATCTTCTATCAGTATATTCAAAATCGATGGTAATCCTGCTTGTGGATGTAATCAACCGTTTTGGTGTAAAGGTAACTTCTGCATTTGAATATTCAATCACATAATCGTTTCCTTCACCACGTCTCATCTCTTCGCCATTTAGATAAACTCTTTCACTGCCGGCAATAATTATAATATCACGTTCGTTGTTAATTCCATAAACCCGGTAAGGTCCCTGAACACCATCAATTCCATTAAGCTGATTTGTATTGAACTTTCCCTTTGAACTTGCCAATGATATTTTACCGGAATAATTATCGTAAGTAAATTCCCCTTTCAAGCCTTGCAGCTTGCGTTGAATATTGCTGAACTCACTTGTTTTTGTATTAAAATCATAATCGCCAAAAGTACCAACCGCATTTGGATGACGAACTTCAATAAAAACTTTATCAAGTTCTTCTAATCTTTCAGTATTCCCTTCCGGTTGAATTGGAGTATTCTCATCTGTTAGTGCTGCAACTATTTCAATGTCATTAGAAAGTTTGCCGGATAGTTGAAGTCGAAGTCCGCTGGTTAACGTAAAATCCCTGGTGGTGCCAACAGTAAAACCACGAATAATAGAACCGCTTTTCTGAACATCTTTTCCGAATATAGATTCAGATGTAAATCCGGATGATACTTGCTGCGCAATTCTAATTGTATCCGCAAACCGGTCATCATATTTTACTACAAGACTGCGGTGGAAATATTCCTTTTTAAGAGGAATATTATATGAGCGATAAGTTATGAATAGTGTATCAAAGATTGAGTAAGCAAGAGTATCCGCAAGGGTAAAATATGCTTTATCATAAAATATTTTATAATCATTTTTTGTAAGTAGTTTTCCTCTAAGCATAATTGATTCGCTGAAAGGAATGATGGAAATGGATTTTAACTCATAGATATTATTAAAGTTGATAAGAAGAGTATCGGTTCTTGTTAATACAGAAAAATTATTCTGAGCATAGCCTTCAGAAAAAAAATAACATACGCAGATTATTAAAAAGATTTTGGAAGAAAGTAACTTCAATCGTTTGCTGCTTTTTTAAAGGCAAATCTAAAGGTTAATGTTTCTATGTGCAAGGGATTTTTAATTACTGATTGATGATTGCACCTGCCTGCCGTGTCTGTTACAGAACTTGTCATTCTGAATGTAGCAAAGCGAAATGAAGAATCTCAATGCTAATAATGGTACTTACTCTTATCTGGGCTTTAGATTCTTTGCTCATAACCCTGCCTACCGGTCAGGCAGGCCTGTCTGCCCTGCCTACCGCAGGCAGGCGACAAAGGCGCAGGCCTGTCTGCCCTGCCTACCGCACATAGGCGTCAACCCAAGGAAATTTTGTACTTGAATAGCTCAGGCATTTATGCCGGAGTATCGGAATCCTAAAAATATCCTGGACTTTAGTCCAACCCACTTGCAGTAGGCAAGTACAATCCTAATGTTGGGCTAAAGCCCTAAATTCTTGGAGAATATTCTTTCCCCGACTTGAAAACCTGCCTACGGTAAGCAGGGTCGGGGCTATTTTCATCATAAACTAAATATTTTACCTTAGGTTGACGCCTATGTGCCTACCGCAGGCAGGCGACAAAGGCAGATTCGCTAAGAATGCCATATCCGCGTTGTGCAACAGTCACCTTAAGCGGGTTCTATTCTTATTTTTCAATATAAACAATGGTTGGCAGGCTGACTAACTATAATTCGTTTATAATTTTTGCAAGTTTTATATCATTTTCTGTTACACCACCATCGCTATGTGTGGATAATGTAATTTTAATTTTATTGTAGGAATGGATAAGTACATCCGGGTGATGGTCCATTTTTTCGGCTTGGACAGTTATCTTTAACAAAAAGGAAACAGCATCTACAAAGTTTTTTGTTTTAAATTCCTTGGTAATGGAATTGTTTTTGTAAACCCAGCCATTTAATAAATTAATTCGGTGCTGGATTTCATCTTTGGTAAGTAAATCCATTTTCTCCTCTCGTTTTAGGAACCAGAGTTTCGGCGAACCGGCGAATCGGTGAATCGGCGAACTCATCTTGCCTATCGGCAGACAGGTTCTCCGTTTCACACATTCATTCAATTACGCTTCCGCAGCTCCGGTCTTTTCTTCCTGGTGATCTGATTCTCCGGTTTCTATTGCTTCTTCAATAAAAATTAATTCCTCAGCACCTTCTATACCTTTTACAAGAATCTTACTCCCCTGCTTAAATGTGCCTTTAAGAATTTCTTCAGCCATTGGATCTTCTACATATTTTTGGATTGATCTCCTTAATGGGCGCGCGCCATACTTTGGATCGTAACCTTTAGCCAACAAAAATTCTTTTGCTGTTTGCTCTAAGGTTAATTCCATTTTGTTTTCTTTTATGTTATCGAGTAAATCCTTTATCTCGATATCAATAATTTTAATTATATCTTCTTTTTCAAGATTTCTGAAAACGATAGTTTCATCAATCCTGTTTAGAAATTCCGGATTAAACAATCTTTTAATTGCATCATCAATTGTGGATTTCATCGAATCATATTTGGTGCTTTCTGTTGCACCGCCAAAACCCATTGCACCGGCAGCTTTAATATCCCGCGTTCCCACATTGGAAGTCATTATTATGATTGCATTTTTAAAATCAACTCTTCTGCCCAAACTATCCGTAAGAATTCCATCATCAAGCACCTGAAGCAAAATATTGAATACATCGGGATGAGCTTTTTCTATTTCATCAAGAAGCACAACTGAATAAGGTTTTCTTCTAACCTTTTCTGTAAGCTGCCCGCCTTCTTCATAACCAACATATCCCGGAGGCGCTCCAACTAAGCGCGATACAGCAAATTTTTCCATGTACTCACTCATATCAATTCTAATCAGCGCATCTTCAGTATCAAAAAGATATTTTGCAAGAACTTTTGCTAATTCTGTTTTACCAACTCCAGTAGGACCGAGAAAAATAAAACTGCCAATTGGCTTATGCGGATTTTTTAATCCAGCGCGGGTTCTTCTGATTGCTTTTGTTAATTTTATAACAGCTTCATCCTGCCCAACAATAGAAGCTTTTAACGCATCTTCCATCTTCATTAGCTTTTCAGATTCAGCTTGTACAACTCTTGTAACCGGAATGCCAGTCATCATGGAAACAACTGTACCGATGTCATCTTCACTAACATCAAAAACAAGATCCTGGGTTTTTGCTTCCCACTCACGCTTAGCAATTTCTAAATCGGATTGCAGATTTCGTTCTCTATCTCTTAATCGTGCGGCTTCTTCATAATCCTGTCGTTTAACAACTTTAACTTTATCCTGTCTAACTTTTTCAATTTCTTCTTCAAGCACAAGGATTTCTTCTGATACAGAAAAGTGCCCCATATGAACTCTTGAACCTGCTTCATCAAGTACATCAATTGCTTTATCTGGAAGGTATCGATCTGTAATATATCTGTCGCTTAACCTAACAGCATAATCAATTGCCTTATCAGAATATTTTACGTGATGATGTTCTTCATATTTAAATTTTATGTTGGTAAGAATTTGAATAGTTTCATCGACTGTTGGCGGATCAACCATAACTTTCTGGAATCTTCTATCCAATGCTCCATCTGTTTCTATATATTTCCGATATTCATTCAATGTTGTTGCACCAATACATTGAATATCTCCACGTGCTAAAGCTGGCTTAAACATATTTGAAGCATCAAGTGATCCTGAAGCGCCGCCAGCACCAACTATTGTGTGCAGTTCATCAATAAAAAGAATAACATCGCTTGCCTTTTCTAATTCGTTCATCAACGCTTTCATTCGCTCTTCAAATTGTCCGCGGTATTTTGTACCTGCAACTAAACCGGCAATATCCAAAGTTACTACTCGTTTGTCCTGTAAAATTCGCGGTACTTTTCTTTGAATGATTCTTAAAGCTAATCCTTCAGCTATAGCTGTTTTACCAACGCCGGGTTCTCCGATTAAAACCGGATTATTTTTCTTACGTCTGCTAAGAACCTGCGCAACTCTTTCAATTTCTTTTTCTCTGCCAATAACAGGATCAAGCTTATCTTCAATAGCAAGCTTTGTTAAATCCCTGCCAAAATTATCCAGAACAGGAGTTTTAGTTCTTTCAAACTTCTTTTCTGATGATGGAGGAGGAGTGATTGATCCAGACTCGCGCGGATTTTTACTGCTTAAAATATTGTTCAATTCGGCACGGGCATTCTCATAAGTAACATTGAATTGATGCAAAATCTGCGTGGCAATATTGTCTTCATCCCTTAACAAAGAAAGAAGTATATGTTCGGTACCAATTACATCCGATTTATAAATTTTCGATTCTATCTGTGTAATCTTTAATACTTTTTCTGCCTGCTTTGTTAGCGGAATATTACCAATAGTTAGAGTTCCGCCGGAAGCTCTTACTGTATCTTCAATAGCTTTTTTTAATTTTACAAGATCAACATCTAAGTTTCGCAAAATCCTAACAGCCATTCCCTGTCCTTCGCGGATAATGCCGAGTAATAAATGTTCAGTCCCAATATAATCATGACCAAGTCTTAAAGCTTCTTCGCGACTTAAACGAATAACATCTTGTACTCTTTCCGAAAAATTACCGTCCATATTTTCCTCTGTTTTGAAGTTTAATGGGATATTTATCCTGAGATAAATATAACCAATGATTCCACATCAATCAAGGCTATAGATTTCTTCTCATTTATAACCTTTCTTTCATTTAGAACAAAATATTTGTATTTAAGTTTCATTTTAATGTGATATGAAATGATTTTAAAATATTTATTCTTCTTCAATTATCGCCCAATTAAAACATTTTTATAGTAAGCCAAATTAAAATTACAATTCAAATCGTTATATTGATAAAGGGTAGTTCTAAAAAGTTCAATACTCTTTGCGAAATCTCTGCGCTCTTTGAGTTTAAGATTTCAAAAAGATGGTTTTTAGAACCATACAAAGTAAAAAATGAATTTGGTATTTGAATAAAAACAGTTGGGTTATGGTAAAAAAATATCATATAAAAAAAATTGAACCTTCTGGTTTAATTAAGCTTCAGGCAGATGAATCTAAGTTTCAAATAAATTATAAGCTGGAATTAAATCCTGCACAGTATGAAGCTGTAACATCTACAGAAGGCGCTTACTTAGTTATTGCTGGTGCAGGAACCGGAAAGACAAGAACACTCGTCTATCGCGTAGCAAGATTGGTTGAAATGGGTATTGATCCCAAATCCATTTTGCTTTTAACTTTTACCAGGAAAGCCGCAAACGAAATGATGAACCGTGCAGCAATCCTGCTGGATAACCGTTGTTCTAAAATAAATGGAGGAACTTTTCATTCTTTTGCTAATCTTACTTTAAGAAAATACGCTAAAATAGTTGGTCTGGATTCCGGGTTTACTATTCTGGATCAATCCGACAGCGAAGATGTAATTAATTTAATTCGTTCTCAGCTTAATCTAACCGACATCAAGAAAAGATTTCCAAAGAAACAAACAATTAACAAAATATTAAGCTTTAGTGTAAATACAGGAATTCCAGTTGAAAAGATACTAGAAGATGAATACCAGCATTTTTATGAATTCTTAGTATTGATTCTGGAAATTCAAAAAATTTATGCTTCTTATAAAAGTAAAAATAGTTTGCTTGATTATGATGATTTGCTTGTTTACTTAAATCGTTTTTTATCAGAATCCAATTCCGCCTCTAAAACTTTTCTTGCATCAATTAAATATGTAATGGTTGATGAATACCAGGATACAAACAAACTGCAAGCAGAAATTGTGAAAGGATTAACACGCTACAATGATAACGTAATGGTAGTCGGCGATGATTCACAATCAATTTATTCTTTTCGCGGAGCCAATTTCAAGAACATTATGGAATTCCCTTTACTTTACAAGGATGTAAAAATTATTAAGCTTGAAGAGAATTACAGAAGTACACAGGAGATTTTGAATTTTACAAATCATATTATTGATGGAGCAATTGAGAAGTATCAGAAATATCTATTCACAAGAAAAGGAAGCGGTGAACTGCCGGCAATTATTTCTGCAACAACTGAGAATATGCAGTCCAAATTTATTGTTGATAGAATCCTTGAGTTGCGAGAAGAAGGAGTTCCGTTAAAAGATGTTGCTGTTCTTTTCCGCTCTTCTTATTCCTCTTTCGATCTAGAAATTGAATTGAATAAGGCGAACATTCCTTTCCAGAAATTTGGCGGAATGAAATTTATAGAAACTGCGCATGTAAAAGATGTTCTTGCATTCCTTCGCATTGCAGCAAATCCAAGTGATGTTGTAAGCTGGTTTAGAATTTTACTATTGCACGAAGGTGTTGGACCAAAAACAGCACAAAAAATCCTGGACGAAATTTCATCCTCCCGCCTTACAATAAAAGCAAATCCGGAAGCGCTTGTTTCCTCAAAGTATAATGATAAAATAGTTAAGCTGTTTGTTTTGCTTAATACAATTCACACCAGGGAAATGACTCCAACTGAAAAAGCTGAAATGGTTATGGAGTATTATCAACCATTCTTTAATGCAAAGTATGATGATTTTAATAAACGGAAAAAAGATTTGGATATTTTCCTTAACATCACCCAAAATTATAAAAACCTTGATTCGCTGCTTGCTGATATGGCTTTAGATCCACCATTGGATAGTGTTACCGATGTTGATGCTGGTGATAAAGAAGATGAATTTGTTACATTGTCAACAATTCATTCGGCAAAGGGATTGGAGTGGCATTCCGTTTTTATAATTCACGCGATGGAAGGATTCTTTCCCATTAGTCAGGCGTTTGATAATATTGAAGCATTAGAAGAAGAACGAAGATTAATGTATGTTGCATCCACAAGGGCAAAACAAAATCTTTACATTTCTTACCCGATGAATATTTTTGATAGAGAAAGAGGTGTTACTTTTTCTAAACCTTCACGGTTTATTGCCGGCATTAATGAAGAACTTGCTGAAGAATGGCTGCTGGAAGAAGATTTTTGATTTATGAGTGCGGATTGCGGAATGTAGAATGAAACTGAGATCAAAGGAAAATCAATAATTTCTTTTAACAATTGGAATTTTGGATTAAGAATTTGGTGCTTATTTGGGATTTGGAAATTATAATTTGGTATTATAAACAAAACCCGGCTCATTTGAACCGGGTTTTAATTTTGGAAGGATTATTAATTGTAGATTATTTCAATCCGCAATCACCAATCTGTTATCTGCAATTTTATTTAACCAACATCATCTTCTTTGCTTGAACAAAACTACCTGCAGTAATCTTATAGAAGTATGTTCCATTTGCAAGATTGCTTGCATTGAAATCTACTGTATATGTTCCAGCTGATTGAACTTCATTTACCAACTCAATTACAAGTTCGCCAGTGATTGAGTAAACATCTAATGTTACTTTGCTATCAACTGGTATTGTATAATTGATTTTTGTTGTTGGGTTAAATGGATTTGGATAATTCTGGCTCAACTCAAATTTATTTGGCTGTTTAGTAGCAACTTCAACTTCTGAAGAATAATTGTATGAACCATTCAGATCAATTTGTTTCAAACGATAAGAAACTTTTTCAATCTGGCGAACATTATTATCAACAAAAGAATATTGATTTATATTTGATGAAGTACCTGCACCTTTAACATAACCAACTTTTTCCCAGTCTCCATTTGCTTTTCTTTCAACCTGGAAGCCCTGGTTGTTAGTTTCTGTTGCAGTTTTCCAATTTAATGTAACAACAGAATTAGAGTACTGTGCATTGAATGCTACTAGTTCCACAGGAACTACATCTAAATTTTCATCTGCACCAATGTCTGGTGTTGCTTTTCTTAATTCATTATCAATATCTGTTGTAATGCCAGGAATAGCAATTCCCTTACCAACAACTGGTGATAAATTTGAAGATAAATGTAAATCGGTAGCTGAAGTAAATCCTGGATTAACTGCCAAACTATGTGCATCCTGGGCTGCTACTTGCCAAGCTGCTAAGTTAGCATACGATGTACCTTGATAATTGACAAAATTCTGATTGGAGAGTAAATCATTATAATCTGAAGTCAGCACTGAGGTAGCCGGAATCATACCAATGGCGGAGGAGCCAACATTACCTGAGTGATTGTTTATGATAATATTGTTTTTCAGATCAATATTAACCGGACCTGTACCATTTGTGTGGTTTCCGATACCATAGCTCACAAGCGTAGATGCATTATCATTGATCACTATTGTATTAAAATAAACTTTAAGATTACCCATATTACCTGCTGAACGTAATCCGATGCCATACGTAGAACGTGTTTCATTCGAGGCGCCTACATTGATAATGTTATTGACGACACTTATACTATCCGTTGCATCAAAACTATTTCCGGCAAAGGCAATACCGACAAGATAGGCACTGGCATTAATAGTTTTTTCAAGACAGTTGATTGTATTTTCCTTAATGACTATACTACCTGAAGCACCAGTAATATAAATTCCATGATTATAGGAATCCGTAGCTCCGGCAGTGGTAGGAAGCAGGTTTATCGTATTGCCAATTATTTCACTTTCGGTGAGGTAAAGAGAAGTAACACCGCGTGTTCCACAATAAATCTCATTATTCACGAAGCTAAATTGGTTTGGTGCAGTAGTACCCCAAGGAGCAAGTCCATCACGTCGTACTGGCCGCGTTGCTGTACCGATTTGGCAATTCTCAACCCGTAAACCCCAAACACCGTCTTTGTCATTAATAACTGCACCGTATCTGAAATTTGTAGTTACATTATCAAGATTCTTGATAATGAGGTTTTTAAGAACAACGGTATCTGCATTTGAGGTATTCAAACCAAAAGGAACTGCGACGGCATCAGTTTCTGTTGTAACGATAAGGTTACGGCTTGTTGATCCATTATTACTTCCATCAAATGTTACATAACCTTTGTCGAAACCAATCATCTGGATGCCATTACCCATTGACGTACCGGGTGCTACAATTAAGCAAACATTTCTTCCGGGTGCTGGTTTAATAACAACATTATTAGCAGCCGACAAAGGTGCATTAAAAGTAAAGCTATTTTCCCTTAATGTGTCTGCATCTAATAGAAAGTTTACTGTTCCGGTAACCCCAATTAAATTTAATGAAGTAACAGCATCATTAAGGGTTGCAAATCCTTGCGGATTTGAACCTTGAGGAATATAATAATTGCCACTAAGAACATTTTTTAGCCAAGTTGTTTGGATTCTAAACTCGTCAATAGTAAATGTAGGTGCAGCAGTAGCATTTCCCTGGCGAAGTGTTATATAACCAAGATCTGTTGCATCGGTTTTACCTGGAAAAGTGTAAGGACCTACCTCCGGAGTTACAGGTTCCGTAGTTGGAAAAGAAGCTTCGGTTATTACATAAACGCTAACGGCATCATCTGTAGCATCAACTGTATTAAAAGTATATTTTACGCAAACTGGATATGTTTGGTTAAAATTTAATACAGTGCTTCCATATAATGCACCACCAGAAACTTCATTATTTTTGCTTATACCTAATACAAATCCGGCTCCAGATGCTTTTGAATGTAAACGTGCATAATAATTTGTTTGAGCAGTTGATTGTGATAGTGCAATAAAATAATCACCTGTTTGTGATGCAGAGAAATTAACTAAAAAGAATAGATAAACACTCCCTGAATCTTCAGGTGTAAATGCTTTATAATCATCTTCACCACTTGTTGTCATTGCAAGAGCATTTCCTTTTACACCAGGATAATTAGGGAAAGTAAGTCCTGGACTTACAACTGTTAAAGGATTTGAAGTATTTGTTCCACTGAGCACCCAACCTGGGGTTGGTGTTGCAGTAATAAGTGTACCTGCATCATAAGCGAAACTTTCTTCTAGAAGAGCTTGAGCGAAGAATTGACTAGAGACAAGAATTACTAAGAGAAGTACGATTTTTTTCATAGGTAGCTCCATTTTATTATTCTATAAAAAATTAATTTAGAGACTGCAATTTAAAACGAAAAGTAACCACTTTTACAATCTTTCCTTTTTACGAAGTGAATATATAAATATAAATTTTTATTGTAAACATATATCTCAAACTAATTTTGGTTTGGATGTTAATATTTAGGTGGGAGATGAATATATTACGTTATCAACAATTTATTCTGTAAAAGGATTAGAATTATTTCTGTATTCAAATAATATGATGCGTTGAATTATCATAATTAATCTGGTAATTGGGATGTAAAATAAAAACCCGGTTCAAATGAACCGGGTTTTGTTTTGAAAAGATTTTGGATTATTTCAATCCGCAATCACCAATCTGTTATCTGCAATTTTATTTAACCAACATCATCTTCTTTGCTTGAATAAAATTACCAGCGGAAATCTTATAGAAGTATGTTCCATTTGCAAGATTGCTTGCATTGAAATCTACTGTATATGTTCCAGCTGTCTGTAATTCATTAACTAACTCAATTACAAGTTCGCCAGTGATTGAGTAAACAGCTAATGTTACTTTGCTATCAACTGGTATTGTATAATTGATCTTTGTTGTTGGGTTAAATGGATTAGGATAATTCTGACTCAACTCAAATTTATTTGGCTGTTGTGTTGCAACTTCAACTTCTGAAGAATAATTGTATGAACCATTCAGATCAATTTGTTTCAAACGATAAGAAACTTTTTCAACCTGGGGAACATTATTATCAACATAAGAATACTGATTTATATTTGATGAAGTACCTGCACCTTTAACATAACCAACTTTTTCCCAGTTTCCGTTTGCTTTTCTTTCAACCTGGAAGCCCTGGTTGTTAGTTTCTGTTGCAGTTTTCCAGTTTAATGTAACAATGGAATTAGAGAATTGTGCATTAAATGCAACAAGCTCAACTGGAACTAATCCTGGAATTTCATCTGCACCAAGTTCTGGAGGTGTATCCCGATCCTGTCCATCAATATCTTTTGTAATTGTAGAAATCGGTGTTCCCTTTCCCATAACAAGAGAAGTATTTACTGCTAAGTGTAAATCAGTAGTAGAAACAAATTGTGGATCAACACTAATACTATGGGAATCTAATTGTGAAGCTGTTGTCCAATCTGAAAGCAATGGTGTTGGTGCATTTTGCCAATATCCTGCATAACCTGTAGCAGATGATGTACCAAAATCATTGTAATCAGAAACTAAAGTACCAGCAACTCCTCTACGATAAACTCCGTATACACTATCGGTAGCTTCCTGAGAGAAAATTATATTATTTTTTAGAGCAACAGTCCCATTACTAACATAAATTCCTCTATAACCCAAAACTCCAGTACCACGGATTATTGCTATTTCTGGTAATAATATGCTATTGAAGTAAGCATTTACTGTCGCAGCAGCAGACTCTGTTCGAATACCATATAATTGGCAGTTAGGATTTGCGGCTACAGTGGTTGTGGCAAAACCATAAATCATATTATTATAAATATTATAAGTACCCCCTGAACTAACATTAATAGCATTTATACCGTAATCACCTGCATCTTTATTCCCTGTTGAGAGTAGGGAAAATTTATTATTATAAATATTTATAACCGCAGATGGATCAATAGTTAAAGACAATACCGCGGAACTCGAAAACCCAGTAGTAGTTTGATTTACCAAAATTTCATTATTATAAATATCAGTATTTCCACCTGTATTTATCATAATGCCTCTTGTTCTACCAGTTATTTTACAATTTCTTATAACACAACCTTGTGAGAATGATGTCCAAGTAGGGCTACCTGAAAAGCTATTTGTTATGGAAAACGCCTGAGCAGCATTACCATTATTACAAAGTATATCGCAATTATCCACAAGGATTGAGTCTGGTGTAGAAAATACGGCTGGTGTACCACCATATCTGTTTACAAATGTTACACCATATATACTGCTTCCAGTTGCTCCTAAAGTTCTTACAATGCAATTTTTAATGATACAATGATTTACATCGCCCATTAATGTAATAGTGTGGGCGCCTGAAAAGGATGTAGAAGGAGAAAGGAAAGTTAAATCTCTACTCGTTCCTCCAACTATATTAGAACCATCTATTACTATATTTTCTGTTTTAACCATACCATAATTATTAGCTGAAGTAACTGCTAAATTGGGGCAACCTATTACCAGGTTCCCTGTGCGTCCAGCATTATCTGTAGTTTTGGTAAAAGTGATAGTAGGCTGTATTCCCTCGGCAGGCTTAAAAGTAATTGTAAATCCATTTGTATTTAATCCTAATCCAACATTCGCTGGTTCGGGTATATCACTACAAATAAGAAATGTACAATCCCCAATAATTATATTAGTATTTAAAGCAGTACAGGCAGCAAATAATGTAAGATATTCAGGATCACCACCTCCTGGTCTGGTACCAGCAACGCCAACATAATATGTCCCCGATAAAAATTGTGCAAATAGCCACGAGTTAGTTATTAAAGTAAAACAGATTATCAGTAGAATCTTTTTCATGAGCAACTCCATTTTTTGTTCTATTTTTAATTCTATAAAAAAATAATTTCCAGTCTAAAAGAATAAGAACGAAAGACAATCTACAACAAAAAGTAATCTATCTTTTATTTTACGAAGTGAATATATATATATTTTGTTTTATAGTAAACAAATATTTTAGTCTTTTTTAAGTTTTTTTGTTAAATGGAATTGCTGATAGGTGTTTTGCTATAATGAGTAAAACACAGATTTCAATTGGAAATTTCTGGATTGATCTTGCTACTAATTATTATAAGGTTTGGTTTAATCTAAAAAGTCAAATTTCATTATTGCCTTTCCCACAAACCTGCCTCTACAATAGCAGGCTGTTGCATAACTTGTTAATCACTCATCCCGAGTGAAGTCGAGGGATGATTTTGCGTTATTTCCGTAGTTCAACTAAGCTTACCACAATATAATTTAGCTTTTTGCAATAACCTGCATCGGTAGGCGGGATTGGGAATGACGCTCAACCTATTAATAATTTTTCAGAAGTTTCTAGTATTTATTGCTCCTTTTAATAAAGCAAGCATTTCACTCCTTGAAAAAGGTTTAGATAAATAGTGAGTACATCCACCCTCAATCATTTTTTCTTTATCACCAACCATTGCGTATGCTGTTACAGCAATTATTGGAACTGTTTTGTAATTGGGTATTTTTCCAATTTCCCTGGCTATTTCCAAACCGTTTAAGCTGCCTCCAAGATTTATATCCATAAGAATAATATCATATTTTTTCTTTTTTACAGATTCAATAGCTTCTATGCCATCTTCAACGCAATCAATTCCATAATAATTAATAACCATTGCTCTAATTACTTGTTGACTAACAATATCATCTTCCACATATAAAATTAATGGTTTACTAATTTTTTCTATTTCAATTATTTTACTTAACTCCCTCTCTATAATAATTGATTTTTCAATCTTCTTAAATTCTGTTTTTATAATTGGGAAGGTTACTTTAAATGCCGAACCAACTCCGATTTTACTCTCAACAGTTATAGTACCATGCATACGCTCAACATATTTTTTAACAAGTGTTAATCCCAAACCTGTACCTTCAAAATTTCTATTCCATCCTTCGCTTGCCTGCCTGAAAGGTTCAAAAATAACTAACTGGTTCTCTTTGGCTATACCTATTCCTGTATCCTTTACCAGAATTTCCACATCTGAAGAACTATTGTTATCATTTATTTTTTTTATATCAACAGTTACACTACCTTTTTGTGTATACTTTATGGCGTTGTTTAACAAATTATTTATTATGGAATCTAACAGTACTTTATCCAGTTTGGAATATAATAATTCCTCAGCAGTAATTATTTTTAATTCTAATCCTTTACTTTCGGCAGATTTTTTGAAAACTTTTATTAATGATGACACATAATCTGTTATCTCTAATTCTTCTAAATTTAATTCAAATGCCTCAGATTCAATTTTTGATAAGTCAAGAATTAGATTTAAAGTTTCCTTTAACCTGGTTCCGCTGTCAAAAATTAATTCTGCTGGTCCTTTAAAATTTTGATCAGTTAGTTCATCTTTTAAAATTTCGGCAAAACCAAGGATACCAATTAAAGGTGTGCGCAGCTCGTGACTCATATTTGCTAAGAAACAGGATTTCAGCCGGTTCATTTCTTCGGCTTTTTCTTTTGCTTTAATTACTTCCTCTTCCGCATTTTTACGTTCTGTAATATCACCCAGAATGCCAATACTTCCTATCAAATTACCAGCATCATCGTTCCAAGGATATGAATGATCGGCTAACCAGATAAACTTACCATCCTTAGTTCTAACTTTGTAATCGGCTTGCCACTCACTGGTATTTCCATGTTCCCTGTCAGACACAATTAATTCTGTATTGATGTTTTCAATATGGTATTTACTAATCTTTACTACTATGTTTTTAAATCCGATTTGGTTGATTTCATCCGGTGAATAGCCAGTTAGTTTTTCTATTGCATGATTTATATAATCATACTTCATTGAATTATATCTTAGCCGGTAGATAACATCGTTGGTAGCTTCTACAATAAACCGATAACGTTCTTCACTTTCTCTTGTTTGTTTTTCAGCCAGCATTCTCTTATAAGCAATTCCTATTGTGGATCCAATCTTTTCAAAGAACTGAATCATACCAAGAGTAAACCTATCCTTGCGTTTATCATTAAACTGTAGCAATCCAATAACTTTTTCTCCGGATTTTAAAGGAATTAAAGCTAAAGATTCATAATCTTCGCCTCCCAAACAATTCCTTGTACTTACTTGAACCTCTTTTTCTGTTTTAGCCGCAAGCAGACTTGATGTGCAGTTAGTCCAAAAGCTGCCTTCATTTGTAAAAAACGGAAATGAAGGATTGGTATGACCGGAAATTATATTATTACATATACATTCCATGTGTAATTTACCTTCGGAGTCCAAAATAATTTCAGTTTCAGGATTTCTTGAACATAAAAATCTTCCAGCTTCTGCAAAAGTTGATGGAAATCCGTTAACAACAAAGTATGGATAATCTTCACCTTCTTTCAAGCGAATGGCTATTGCTTCTAAATTTGTAAATGTTTTTATCTCGTTAAGAATATCATTAATAATTTGTTGCCACTCATTTGGTCTGTTAAGGATTAATAAAATTTTTGTTATTAACATTTGTCTATCTTCAGAAATCTTTCGTTCAGTTATATCTTCCTTAACCGCAAGAAAATGTGTGATCTCTCCTTTTGTATTTAAGATTGGTGAGATTGATACGGATTCCCAGTAAAGTTCACCATTTTTCTTTTTATTATGAAGTTCTCCGCGCCATTCCTTACCAGACGAAATAGTATCCCACAGAGTTTTGTATTCGCTTTTTGGTTTTTCTCCTGAACTTAAAATTCTCGGATTTTTTCCTAATAACTCTTCAGGTTTATAGCCGGTAATTTCTATTACTTTTGGGTTTGAATATTCTATGTTGCCAATAGTATCAGTAATAATAATTGAAACCGGACTTTGTTCAACTGCGTGTGATAATTTTAGAAGCTCTTTTTCAGCTTGTTTGCGTTCGGTTATATCACGAATAATTCCGGTGAAAAATTTGCCAGAAGGTGTTTCCCATTCTGCTATTGATAATTCCAACGGGAATTCTTTACTATTTTTATGCAATCCGCATAATTCTACAGTTCTGCCCATTATATTGTGTTGACCGCCTTGTTCTATACGGTTAATACCGTTAATGTGCCTCTCACGATAACCTTTAGGAATTATAATATCCAATTTTTCCCCAGTTATTTCTGCTTCCAAATAACCAAACATTTTTTCTGCACCCTTATTCCAACCGAATATTATTCCTTTATTATTTGTTGAAATAATTGCATCGTTTGCTGATTGCGCTACTGAGCGGAATTTTTCTTCGCTTTCTCTTATTTGATCCTCTAACTCTCGTTTTTCCCTCCAATACTTTGCTTCTTCTTCTGCTTTAACTTTTAAACGGTTGTTAAAGGAGTAAATTAGTGAGGAACTTCCTAAAAGAGTAACGATCAATACACCAACGAGGAGTAATATCATGGAAAGATTTTTTTCAAAGAAACCCGCTGCTTCTTCTAATGGAACAATGAGAACAATCGTCCATGCGATATTCTTATATTCGAATGAAGAAAAACTTGCCAGCTTCTTTGGTCCTTCCTTAAGTCTATATTCAGTTGTTCCGTCCTTTTGGGTAACAATAGTTTCCACATGTTTGAACGAGATGTGGCATTGCATACATGTTTCATCTTGATGCCGGATATTATTCATCACCATTTCCGGGTGTTCGGAGTGGAAAAGTATAGTTTCATTCTGATCTAAAACCATTACATGCTCTCTGATAGAATTAGGCCTGACATTTGGACGAAATGCGGAAATAGTTTCTTCTAAGTCAATAGTTGTAGCAACAACGCCTACGTATTTATACATTAAGGTAGGTTGCTTAACTTCCTTATAAATAGGAGCAACAATTAAAAAGCGGAAATTAACATTATTTTCTTTCTGGTTGTCTGGTTTTTGTATTAGTGAGTAAAATAACTGCTTTCCCTTATTTTCCTTTTTTAATGCCCACTGAAAAAAATCACTCACTGCATAATTTTGTCCAACATATTCTTTTATAGTTGAAAAGATGATTGTACCTTTTTCGTTATATATACTAATCGATTTTACATTTTCTGTTTTTACATGATCGTAAAATTTTGATATGTCTATTGCCATCTGCTGCATATCACTATTTTGAAGTGAAGAAAAGGATGTGAGTAAATCAACTGTTTGAGCCTGGTCCTTTAAATAAGTTTCAACAGCATTAGTTAGTTGTCGCGTAGCTACATTCCGTTCAAAGCAGAATTTCTCGAAGACTTCCTTTTTACTTGCATTACTTAGCTCGAAGAGTAAAAACCCTATTACAATTAAAATAAGAGTTGTAACGATTATGATAATTTTAGATTTCATAAAATCCATCCCATTACTTTTTATTGTGTAGTATCATTTCAGTAAATGACAACTCACTTGGACATCCTTACGGTAGCTTCATCCATCAAGTCAATACTCTAAAAATCTACTGCTTCAAAAACACTCTACATCTTTGGTAAAATTTTTTATTGAGGCAATATCTACCAAACTCATTAAAAAATATTTTGGCTAAATAATTTCTTCAATAGTTTCATCAGCGAAATAAATTGACTGGATACCTAAGATAGGCGTTTTGGGAAGACAATTTTAATCCAGGTGAAACCCTCATTGGAATCTAAAAAGCAAATTACGTTTATATAAATACTTAAACAACCGGTTGTGTGAATTAAAAAAATTTAGAATGATAAACTGTTAAAACAGTTAATGATCTAGTCTTTTCTTTAGCCAACCCACGAATTAATTCGTGGGTTACTTAATAAACCACGCAAATAAAAACCGTTTTAACGCCTGCCAGCCGGTAGGCGGCGTTTACAATTTAATTCACACTACTAAATACCAAGAACTTTTTGGCTCTTTTCTTATGCAGAATTTATTCCATCTTCTTCCAATCACTGCGAACTATTCTATTCCGTGTTTTAGTTTTTTAAAGTTAAACTTGTTCAATTCCAATTTATATTCTAACGATTAAGAGATTCGCTTAATAAAGAAAGAAACTCATCTTTTAAAAATGGTTTGGATATATAATAGGTACAACCTCCGCTTAATAATTTTTCTTTTTCACCTGCCATAGCGTATGCCGTTACTGCTATTATTGAAGTTCTTTCGTATCCTTCTATTTTTTTTATTTCTTTGGCAGTTTCCAGACCATTTAGCTTACCTTTTAGATTAATATCCATTAAAATTATATCGTATTTTTTTTGCTTTACTAATTCAATTGCTCCTTCACCTTCGGCAATATGTTCAATTCTATAATAATTACTAACCATTGCTTTAATAACTTGTTGGCTAACAATGTCGTCTTCGACATATAAAATTAATGGTTTATTAATTCTTTCTGTTTCAATTACGTAAGTTTCTTCTTTTGTTCCATTATCGGCTTTTTCACTTTCCTTAAATACTGATTTTGTAATTGGTAACCTGACTTTAAATGTTGAACCGACGCCAACTTTACTTTCCACGCTTATAGTTCCTTTCATACTCGCAACATATTTCTTTACCAGCGTAAGACCCAACCCTGTACCTTCATAATTTCTGCTCCAGCCTTCACTTGCCTGCCTGAAAGGTTCGAAAATAATTGCCAGATTTTCTTCCGCTATTCCTATACCGGAATCTGCTACCAACAGTTCTGCATACAATTTTTCATTGTCAATTATTTTATTAATTTCAACTGTTACTTTACCTTGGTGTGTATACTTAATTGCATTATTCACAAGGTTATTGTTGATGGAATCTAATAGTGCTTTATCCAAATTAGAAAATAATAATTCTTCTCCAGTAATCAATTTTAGTTCTATTCCTTTAGACTCCGCAGATTTTTCAAATACTTTAACCAGATTTGGAATGTAAGAAGTCAGTTCAATCTCTTCAAGATTCACAGTTAAAGATTCTGCTTCAATTTTGGATAAGTCAAGAATTAGATTTAAAGTTTTCTTTAGCCTTGTTCCGCCATCAAAAATTAATTCTGCTTGTTCTCTAAAATTTTCATCAGTTAATTCTTCTTTAAGGATTTCTGCAAAGCCAAGTATTCCAATTAACGGTGTACGCAGTTCGTGGCTCATATTGGCTAAAAAGCAGGATTTCAGCCGGTTCAGTTCTTCTGCTTTTTCTTTGGCAACGATTAATTCATCCGCCTGTTTTTCTTTTTCTTTGTTTTCAAAGTCAAGCACTTTATTGGCTATGACCAATTCTTCTGCGCGTTTTTCTTTCTCTTCGTTTTGGAAAGTAAGCTCTTTGTTCGTAGTAATTAATTCATTCTCTGCCCGTATGCGATCTGTAATGTCAATGTCCATCTCAAGAACGAGAGGTGAACCATCTGTGTCTGTAAAGGGAAAGTCGAAGACATCAATAATCCTCGATCCATCCCGATTTTTACAGCACCAATGATGAGGTTTGCCTGTCTTCAGGACATTGAATGTTTCGCAAAACACGCAAGGTTTTTCATTCCCAAAAATATAATCATAGCAGAATCGGCCGTTGCCCTCGCCAAACATAGTCCGGAAAGCGCTATTGGAAAATATGACATGGTAATCAGGCGTCAATAGACATACCATTACCGGTATAGATTCAAGCACATCAAATAGCCGCTGTCTCTCCATTTTCAATACTTCTTCAGCACGTTTGCGTTCAGTGATGTCGTTTGTAAAAACAAGAAATATACTTTTAGAGTTAAGGTAAACTGTATTTATCTCCACATCTATTATTTTTCCATCGGCACGTATATGTTTGCTTTCAAATCGATCATGACCAGTTGAAATAATTTTTTTTATATGTTCACGCGTATTTTCTTGTGTTTCTGCACATTCCAAATCACTAATGTTCATTGTGAGTAATTTTTCTTTCGAATATCCTGTCATTAAACAATAAGCATCGTTCACTTCTAAAAGATGTCCTTGGGCATCAGCAACCCAAAAACCATCAAGGGATGTTTGGATCAAGCTTTGGTAACGTTCTTCTTTCTCAATCAAAGCTTCTTCCACACGTTTACGGTCTGCCTCCTTCTGAATGAATTCAAATGCAAAAGAAATATCGGTTGCCATTTCATCAAGCAAACTAATTTCTTGAGAATCGAAAAAATCAATCTCATTTGAATAGATACAAAAAACACCAATTACTTTTCCAAGAACTATAAGTGGAAATACTGTGAAAGATCTAAATCCCAAAGACACAGAATTCTGTTTCCAAATATCGGTTATGTTTTCATCGCCATTAATGTTATTTGAAACAAAATGTTTTCCAGATTTTAATGCATTTACAATCGGATTTTGTTTTGGACTCACTTCTATTAAATTGTTTGCTAATCCGGCAGTTGCAGAGGTCTCAATTTTCTTTGTTTCGTTATTTACGATACCAATCCAAGCACTTTGAAATTTTCCTTCATCAACAGTAATCATGCAAGCATCTTTAATCAATTGATTTGTATCATGAATTCGGACAATAGCTTGATTGATATTACTAAGTACTGAATAGACGCGATTTAATTTTTTTACTTGCTGTTCCGCTTGCCGTTTAGTTTCTTTTTCCTTAGCTTCAACAAGCGCCCGTTTAATAGCAAAGGGAAGTCTTTTTGGTCTATCCTTTAAGACATAATCGACAGCTCCCAGCTTTAAAAATTCTACTGCGGTTTCCTCGCCTATCGCTCCTGAGACGCAGATGAAAGGAACATTCGGGCAAATTTCTTTAGCCCATCTAAGCGCGCTGAACCCATCGAATCCGGGTAGTTTGAAATCAGCGAGAATAACATCATAAGTATTGCTGCGGAGCAAAGAGACGAATTCCTTTTCTAACGCAGTACAATCCATATCCAGGTCAAATCCCGCGTCTATCAATAACTCGCGGATGATCTCAACATCTTGAGGCGAATCCTCCAGTATGAGTACTCTTAACATAGTAACTCCTATTAGCTTTTGGTTTATGCGGATAGCTTACTCTCTGGCGGTACTTCATTAATTATAGCCCAGAAGACACCAATCTCTTTCACTGCTTGTATAAAATCTTTGAAATCTACCGGCTTTACAACATAAGCATTAACTCCAAGTTCATAACTATTTATCAAATCCTTCTCTTCACGGGAGGATGTAAGTACCACCACAGGTAATAGCTTCAGTGCCGGATCGCTTCGTACAGTTCGAAGAACTTCAATTCCATCCATGCGGGGCATTTTAATATCCAGAAGCAATACTGCGGGAAGTCCTGATTTGCGTAATTTATACTTGCCTTCGCATCGCAGAAATTCCATTGCTTCCACTCCATCTTTAACGACAGTAACGTGGTTGGCAAGGTTATGTTCAGACAGAGCCTCAAGAGTCAATTCAACATCCTTGGGATTGTCTTCTGCTAAAAGTATCGTCCTTAGTTCTACCATAATATTTTCTCCTTAATTATGTTGTATAGAAAAATAAAATGTCGCTCCTCCTGCCTTGCCGGCAGGCAGGTTATCTAGTTCAGCTTCTGCCCACGTACGCCCGCCGTGACGCATTATTATCCGCTGCACATTTGCCAGACCGATCCCGGTTCCTTCAAATTCTTCCGTTGGATGCAAGCGTTGGAAAACTCCAAAGAGCTTTTGTGCATATTGCATATCAAACCCTACTCCATTGTCCCGGACAAAAAAGATTACTTCATTCTTTTCAACCTTCGCTCCGATCTCAATCAAAGCTTTCTCCCTTGTTCGCGTGAATTTAACCGCATTACTCAGGAGATTCATCCACACGAGCCGCATCATTGCACTATCACAAAAAACTGATGGTAATTTGGCTACCTTCCATTTTATAGAGCGATCAGGATTATCTTTGTCAAGTGATTCTATTACTTCATTAATGATTCCATTCATATCAGAATCAATTCTACGCATCTCCGCCCGCCCTGTTCTGGAGAATTGCAGCAGATTGTCTATGAGCAATCCCATCTGATGCACGGAATCTGCAATAGAGTCTAAATAGTGCTGACCTTTATCTGACAAAGCGGGATGGAACCGGCTGATGAGCAACTGCACGTATCCGCTAATATGCCGTAACGGAGCGCGCAGATCGTGAGACACTGAATAAGTGAACGCTTCGAGTTCCTTATTAGAGGCTTCCAACTGAGCTGTTCGCATTACCACGCGATGTTCAAGGTCGGCGTTGAGTTGACGTATTTCTTCCTCTGCCCTCTTGCGTTCGGTTATATCGCGCACTACCTTGGAGACACCAAAGAGATTGCCAGCAGCATCCTTGATTGGTGAAGAGGTCACTGCAACATCAATCAGTTGTCCGTCTCTTGTTAGTCGAACGGTCTCAAAACGGTGAGCGTGTCCGGTGCGCCGTATATTAACTAATAATTGCTCTTCCTCGTTCCAGCGGTCTTGCGGCACTATTTGCATTATTGAGCGCCCCACCGATTCATTTGCGGAATATCCAAAGAGCTTTTCCGCACCTGAGTTCCAACTGGTGATGATACCGTTAAAATCTTTTCCGATGATAGCATCATCTGATGCTTCGACTAACGCCGCCAGACGGATGGAGGTTTCCTCCGCCAACTTGTGTTCAGTTACATCACGGGCTACACAATAGAGGAGTTCCTCATTGACAGCAGGAATCACAGACCAGGATAACCACCGGTAAGACCCATCAGTACAACGATAACGATTTTCAAAGCTAATTGTTCTGGTGCCTGCAGCAAGTTTTGCGGCTTCAGCTAATGTTGCATCCTTATCTTCAGGATGCACAAAATTTATGAATGGCTCAAACAACATTTTGTTTAATGAAAAACCGAGGGTTTTTTCCCAGGCAGGATTAAGCCGCTTGAAACATCCGTCGAAACCGATAATACTCATCATATCTACCGAAACTTCATAAAACCGTCCGAGTTCTTCCTCCGCATGTTTGCGTTCAGTAATGTCTCTGGCATTTACAGCCATAAATTCAGGTTCGCCATTTTTATTTTTTAGTAGTGTGCATGATAATGCTGCCGGAATTTTCTTCCCGATAATATCCTTAAATACACTGTCTCCAATCCAACTGCCAACCCTAAATATTGCCGGCAGGGTTATATTGAACATATCATGCTTTGCGTCATCGCTTATGAAATTTTCTATTTTGTACTTTGTAATATCATCATCAGCATTTAGCCCGAGCATTTTTTTGCCCGCTAAATTCATATAAATAATGTTGGCATTTAAGTCGGCATAAGAAATCATATCTGTTGATGATTCAATAGTTGATACTAATCTTTCCTGCGTTTCCAAACTTCTTTTCAGGTCATCAAACTCAGTATTGGAACCGAACCACTTAATAATATTATTATTTGTGTCCCGCATCGGTACGGCTCTTGTTTTGAACCATCGATAGATACCGTCGGCTCTTCTTATCCTGAATTCAATATCAAAGCTAAATCCGGTTTTTACTTTTTCCATCCACTCAGAAACCGTTCTGTCCTTATCATCGGGATGAAGCTGTTCAAGCCAGCCGTAACCCAATTGTTCTACTTCCGGTATTCCGGTAAATTCCACCCATTGTTTGCTTAAATAATCGCATGGTCCATCTACCCGGCAAGTCCAAAATAGTTGAGGTAACGATTCAATCAGTTCTCTAAAGCGTTTTTCATTATCTCTAATTACTTCTTCAACACGCTTGCGCTCAGTGATGTTACGCACGATCACCAGGTCGGCTGGTTTTCCTTCATACTGGACAACGCTGGCATTAATCTCAACGAGTATCCTCTCTCCATTTTTATGAAGCAACGTAGTTTCATATAATGCAGGGACTTGCTCACCGGCCAGTCTTCTCTGATGTCGTTCCTGCAAAAATTCTAAATTCTCCGGCGGAATCGTCTTGCTGAATTCGGCTCCTTCCACTTCATTCACCTCGTAACCCAACATAGCCGCAAAGCCGGCATTCGAAAACTTCATGGTTCCATCCTGACCGATCATAAAGCCATCACTTGCTCTGTCAACGATGGTGCGGTATTTTTTCTCAATTTCCCGCAATGCATCTTCCGCCCGTTTGCGTTCGGTGATATCATATCCTTGTGCAATTGTTGCAATAATATTTTTCCTTTCTTTATCAAAAATATTTGCTGAATTCCACAAAAGTGTCCGTACAAAACCATTGATTTGAAGGATATTAATTTCTACAACTTCCATCCGTTCACCCTCAAGGGTTTTTCTGATAAGTTCCATCGAACTATCTCTCTCGGTAGGCGGAAACAGAATTTTTAGAGATTTGCCCATTACATCTTTTTCAGTTTTTCCGGTTAGTGTTTCGAAGGCTTTGTTAAATCGTGTGATTTCATATTGCGTATTCCAGACAATGATCGGAGCATTCGCGTAATCAAGTAAATTTTCCAGATACTCGTTCGTCTCCCGTCTTTCGTCGTTTGCAATGATTAATTCTGTGGCTCGTTTTTCTTTCTCTTCTTTTTGAAAAGCAAGCTCTTTGTCAGCAATGATCAACTCATCTGCCCGCTTTCCTTTTTCTTTATTAGCAACAATTAATTCTGTTGCCCGCTTTCCTTTTTCTTCTTTTTGAAAGGCAAGCTCTTTGTCAGCAATGATTAACTCATCTGCTCGCTTTCCTTTCTCTTCTTTTTGAAAAGCAAGTTCTTTGTCAGCAATGATCAACTCATCTGCCCGCTTTCCTTTTTCTTTATTAGCAACAATTAATTCTGCGGCTCGCTTTCCTTTCTCTTCTTTTTGAAAAGCAAGCTCTTTGTCAGCAATGATCAACTCATTTGCACGTTTTTCTTTTTCTTTATTAGCAATGACTAATTCTGCGGCTCGCTTTCCTTTCTCTTCTTTTTGAAAAGCAAGCTCTTTGTCAGCAATGATTAACTCATCTGCCCGCTTCTTCTCCTCTTCTTTTTGAAAATCAAGCGCTTTGCCGATTTGAACAAACATTTCGTTTTCGGCGAGTTCATTTACTTCATCTGCCGCCTTCAATTTGTTTTTTGCAGTGGAAGAATTATTATTTAAAACTTCATTTACTTTTTTGTCATGTTTTTTCATACTCTAATTTTCCTTAAATCAAAAATAATAATTGTTCAACCTGCTCACTTCTGTGCAAGTTGTACTATCAGGTCAGTTACTTCTTTGAAATCTTTATTTTTATCAAAGATGTAATCTGCACCTTCTTCTTTGCACTTCTCTTTATATTGAGAATATGGATAGTTTGTAAAGATGCATACTTTAGCTTTACTTCCTATCTCTTTCATCTTTTTTAGAACACCAATACCGTTCAACTCAGGCATTCTAATATCGAGTAAGACAAAATCAGGATTTTTCTCTTTGATGATCTCAATGGCTTCAATTCCATTACCTGCTTCACCTACAATTTCTATGTTTTTTGTATCTTTCAGAGATTCTTTTATTCTATCGCGCAGCAGTACTGAATCATCAGCAATCACTATCTTCATTTTATTACCTTTGTTCTTTTTATTGTTTTTGATTGTAAGTTAAATAAGGGAATGTGTAATTGGTATCAGCGCTATACTGATTCTTGTGTAGGGATTACCTGACAGGTTCGTAGAGCGATATTTATGTCGTTACCGGTTTTATTAGTTGATGCTTTATTGGGTTGTCGAGATAAATCTCGACTTACAGTTTGTAACACGACATTTATGTTGTGAAGGTACTAACATTTAGAACACTTTATGTTTATCGAGATGAATCTCGACTTACAGTTTGTAACACGACATTTATGTCGTGAAGGTACTAACATTTAGAACACTTTATGTTTATCGAGATGAATCTGGACTTACAGTTTGTAACACGACATTTATGTCGTGAAGGTACTAACATTTAGAACACTTTATGTTTATCGAGATGAATCTCGACTTACAAAACTATCTTGTATTTAAATCAAATATTTTGGGTTATAATAACTCCAAATCCATTTCCCCCATTCATCAACCAAACCAGCTTTTACGGGATTCTGCAAAACGTAGTTTACTATTCTTCTCAATTCATCAATACTTCTAACAACATGGTCGTAACTCTCATGCTGCCAAAATGCACCTTGGCGATTTAGAATTTTATTACATTCCCTCGAAGTCGATCCTTTGAGTTTCCTTAATATTTCAGTTACAATATAATTTTGTTTTTGTAGAACGACATTCATGTCGTTGTTTATTAGGTCTTCTTTTGTGTTTTTATTTTGTCGAGATAAATCTCGACTTACAGTTTGTAAATCGACATTTATGCCGATAGGTATTGGTGTGAAAGCTAAATGTACATGGTTTGACATAATTGTATATGCAATTAATTCGTATTCTTTTTCATCTCTGTAATGAATCGCTTCTTTTACTAGTTCTGCAACTTTTTCTTCTTTTAGCCACATTGGTCCACTCTTGTTTTTATCCAATATGCTGTCAAATATTCCAAAATATTTTCGCTGATATTCATAATATTTTTCTGTTTTTTGTTTTTGTTCAATAATACCGGATATTATTTTTAATTCCTTCTCTCTATCTTCTTTAAGCTTTTTAATTACTGCTATCGGTAATGATCCAACTAATCTAAATGTAACGAAAAAAGTATATCCTGCAGGCTGATAATGTGGTAAATTCCGTTTATAGTATGTTTTATTTTCTTGTTGTTTCATATTCAATACACTTTTGCAATTTGCATTACAATTTTTGTATGTTGTGAAAATACTAACATTGGTAACACTTTATGTTTATCGAGATAAATCTCGATTTACAGTTTGTAACTCGACATTTATGTCGTGAAGATACTAACATTTAGAACACTTTATGTTTATCGAGATAAATCTCGATTTACAGCTTGTAGCTCGAATTGCCAATTCGAGTATTTGTACCACGACATTTAGAAGCTGTGTGATAATTGTAGAGTGAAATTTATTTCGCTCATAAAAACCTTGAGAATATTAGTTCTTCGCAATAATCGAGATGAATCTCGCTTTACAATTAGTATTTTCACACTGACTCTTTATGTTGTCAAAAGAATAACATTGGTAACACTTTATGTTTATCGAGATAAATCTCGATTTACATTTTGTAACTCGACATTTATGACGTGAAGATACTAACATTTAGAACACTTTATGTTTATCGAGATAAATCTCGATTTACAGCTTGTAGCTCGAATTGCCAATTCGAGAATTTGTACTATGACATTTATGTCGTGATGTATGCTTTTGTCGAGATAAATCTCGACTTACATTTGCCTATTTATTCTATCAAATTATTCCTGATGGCATATTGGGTAAGCTCAGCATTTTTATTCAAACCCATTTTTTCAAGAATACGCATCCTATATGTACTAACAGTTTTATCGCTGATAAAAAGCTCGCATGCAATTTCTTTAAGCGATCTTCCATTAGCAATCATATACATTATTTGGAATTCACGTTCAGAAAGTTTCTCGTGAGGCAATTTATTAAGCTCATCTTCTTTTTCGAAGATAATTTTTTCTGCCAAAGCTGCGGAAATATATTTGCCGCCTGCAGCAATTTTTTTTACTGCCAACGTAAGTTCTTCATATATACTGTTTTTACATAAATATCCTGAAGCACCTAATCTTAATGCACGTATTGCATATTGTTCCTGTGGATGCATGCTAAGAATTAATATGTGCGCCTTTTCTTTTCTATCCTTCATCATCTTAAGAATATCCAGTCCACTCAAACCGGGCATTGATATATCGAGTATTATTAAATCATATCTGTTCTTCTCTATTTTAGTTAATGTTTCGTGTCCATCTCCTGCTTCTTCAACTGAATATTTTTCATCCATACTCATAACAATTTGTTTCAGTCCTTCTCTAACTATGGTGTGGTCGTCTGCAATTAATACTTTCATATCAGTTCCTTATTGAATATTAGGGATACGAATGGTAAGACTTGTGCCTTTATTTTTAGAAGAAATTATTTTTAAGCTTCCATTAAATTGTTTAAGCCTCTCTTTCATTCCAATAAGACCAAATGAATCTTTAGAATTTATTTTCTCTTTGCTGATGCCAACTCCATCATCGCTAATATTTAAATAAATATTGCCTGATGATGGATATAGTTTTATTACTACACCCTTTGCTTTTGCATGTCTGATAATATTGGTCATCCCTCCTTGAAATATCCTGAACAAAGTTAGAATTATTTTTGGGTCAAGATCAGGAATTTCTTTCAATTCTAAATGGCATGGTAAGCCGGTGCGTTCTTCAAATTCCTGACAGTACCATTCTAAGGTGGGTATCAAACCCAAATCATCTAACATACCGGGACGCAAGGATGATGAAATTTTTTGTACTTTTGTTATAGTCTCGTTCACAATATCTACCATACCGTTTATTTTCTTATCGATGAGCATTTTGTCCGTAGTATTTTCTTTTGTCCAATTCAAATCCATTTTAAGAGCAGTTAGAGATTGACCCAGCTCATCATGTATTTCGCGGGATATTTCGGCGCGTTCATTTTCTCTAATATCGTTTAAATTTTTATAAAGTTGCTCTAATTGTTCATGTGATTTTTTTATTTCCATTTCCGCACGCTTTCTTTCGGTGGTGACTTCGGTGTACGTTATCATTCCCCCGATAGAACCATCGGAATTGTACCATGGACGGCATTCCCAACGATTATAAGTAATTGAACCATCGGACCGTTCGAAATAATCGTCATCATTTCGTTCAATCGCACCGGATAGACATCGCTGATGCACTTCTTTCCATCTTTGCGGCATCTCCGGAAACACTTCGTAATGATGTTTTCCAATTATGTCCTCTTCCTTAACATTATAATCCTGAAGGTAACGATCACTTACTGCGATGTAATAAAGTTCGCGGTCGTACACAGCCATGGCATTGGGATCGTGTTTGATAATATATCGCATATTTTCTTCACTGTGGCGCAGCATTTCTTCTGCCTTTTTGCGTTCTGTGATATCACGAATATTACACTGGATCACTTTCTTATGATCAACGAAATAAACATTGCTTACAAACTCAACATAAAGTTTCTTTCCATCTGAAGCTTTAAGAGCTAAATTTTCATAACGAACATAATGCTTCTGCTGTAATTCAAAAAATTTATCTTCATTATCAATTACATCTTTAAAGAATCCTATTTCCCAGATTGATTTTTCGATAAATTGTTCTTTTGAATAGCCCAACTTCTCAATCATAAATGGATTTATATCTACGATCTTTCCCGTTTCTGCATCGAGGATAACAATTCCATCTCTTGCCGCTTCAAAGAGGCGGCGGTACCTGGTTTCCGAAACATTCAATATTTCTTCAGCACGTTTGCGTTCGGTAATGTCGATCGCAACTCCAATTAGTCCTAAAGGTTTACCATCATTATCATTAATAGTTGTTGTAGAAAGATAAATAGGAAATTCACTTCCATCCTTTCTTTTATTCCACAATTCACCATTCCATCCTCCACGTATTGTAGCAGGAAGAATTTCCCGTACGATTTCCGGTGGATTGTTTGATGACCGTACAATATGTATATCCTTTCCGATTAATTCTTCTTCAGAATAACCATAAGTCTCCAAAAAGGATTGGTTAACAAAAATAAGTTTATCTTCCAGGTCAGTAATACTCACACATTCATTAATACTTTTGAGAGCATAAGCAAGCATTGTAATTTTTTCTTCAGCCCGCTTGCGCTCGGATATTTCATCATATACGGCAACGATCTCGCCGGAGGGAAGTCGATATACAAAGTTGCTGTACCAACCATGCAATTTTTCATCCATGTAAAACTTGGCTGGGTAATGCTCGGAAATACCGGTCTCAAAAACCCGCTTGAACACTTCCAATATTCCAAATTCAGTGATGCCCTTCCGGACTTGATAGATGCTCTTTCCGATGATATCCTCTTTCCGGTTACCATCTATCCGCTCGCCAGCCCGATTGCAATCCTTGAAGATAAAATCGTTGCCGTTGCCTGTTACTTCATAAATGGCAACTCCGCTGCTTATATTGTCGAAAAGTTCACGATAACGTTTCTCACTTTCGCGCAGCGATTCCTCTGCCTGCTTGCGTCCGGTAATATCACGAATGAAACCAACATTAATTTTTTGATTATTATAAGAAAATAAACTGTTTCTAATTTCTACAGGGAATATTGAACCATTCTTATTCTTATGATAACGAATAGGTATTTGTGCCTCTCCTGTTTGGACAGCTTTTAACGTAACATTTGGTTGAGTTGAAAGATCCATAACATTCATTTTACATATCTCATCATGTGTATAACCATATAGGATGGTAGTTGCTGAATTGACATCTAAAATATTTCCTGTCAATTGATTAACTAAAAGGACGGCATCGGCTGCTGTTTCAAATAATGCACGATATTTTTCTTCACTCTCGTGCAATGCTTCTTCTGATTTCTTGCGCTCGGTTACATTTCTGAAATATCCAATTAATCCGTTAACCTTGCCGGTTGAATCAAATTTAGGAATATAAGTTCCTTCGAAAAACTCCGGTTCATTTTTCAAGTTCAGGATTGATGTTTCCAAATGAATAGATTCGCCTTTTTCCAAAACTTTTCTTTTTAAGACTATGAGATTTTCTGCTTCTTCTTTTTGGAGTAAGTCTAAATCTGTTTTCCCAATCATATCCGCTTCTGTTAAACCAAGCTGAGGATTAATAACTAACGTATACCGAAGATTGTTATCTTGCATAATGATATGATCGGGGGTATTAGAAGCGATACATCGAAATTTTTCTTCGCTCTTCTGCAACGCTTCTGCCGCGCGTTTGCGGTCAGTTACGTCGCGTAGAATAACTTGTGAAGCTATTTTGCCCTGGTAAGTAGTAAGTACACCAGCTACTTCAACATAAATAACAGTGCCATCCATTTTTATAAATCGTTCTTCGATTAATGAAGCAGGTTTTCCACTTTTAAACATTTCAGCAATTCGGCTTCTTGCCACTTCACGGTCATCGGGATGAACAAATTCCATGGCTGCTTTACCAATCAAGTCTTTTGGGCTAGATGTGCAAAGTAACTTTACCGCTGCGGGATTTACAAAAACAATTTTACCTTCACAATGGATAGCAATAGTATCTGGTGATACATTAACGACCTCCCGATAGTGTTCCTCACTTTCCCGCAGCGCCTCCTCCATCTGCTTGCGCTCGGTAATATCCTGGATAACGCCGAAGATAATATTGTTCTCTTTATCAAATTCGGCAATGGAATGGATATCAATTATTTCGCCCGCGTCGTTTTTAAGTTTGAATTCAAGATTATACGGCTCGCCGTTTTCAATTAATTTGCGTAAAGCATTTTCGAGAATTAGGCGATATTCCGGCAGTGGCATTTCTTTAATTGCAGAATAGTCAAATTGGACTCCATGAAGTCCATAGATTTTGGAGGCGCCTTCTGAAGCAATTATAATTTTGGAATCGAGATGCAATTCCCAGTTACCGGTTTTAGAAACAGACTCAGCTCTTTTTAAGTTTGCTTCGCTATAGCGGATAAGTTTTTCTGCTTTGCGTTCTTCTGTTTTATCACGGAAAACTAAAACGACACCATCAATTTTACCTTGCTCATTGCGGATAGGCGCACCGCTATCGGCAATGGGTATTTCTTTTCCGTCTTTGGAAATCAAGAGTGTATGATTTGCAAGCCCTACAATCATTCCTTCTCTTATAACTCTTCCTGCGGGATTTTCAACTTTATTCCGCGTTTCTTCATTTACAATTTGAAAAATATCTTCAAGTAGTTTGCCTTTAGCATCGGCTTCACTCCAGCCGGTTAACTCTTCTGCGGTTCGATTCATATGTTTAACAACACCATTGTTATCGGAAGTCATTACGCCATCGCCAATGCTGAATAATGTTGTTTTAAATTCTTCATGCGCTTCACGCAATTCTTTTTCTTTAACAAAAAGTTCTCTGTAAATATTTCTTTGACGTGAATAATAAATCCAAGCCAAACCGGTACCTGATAAAAGAATTAAAACTAATGTAAATACGCTTATTAAGATTGATCTAAAAGTAAGTTCAGAGTAGATTTCACTTTTATCAATTTTGGCAACCATAAACCAAGGTGTGCCGGGGATTGCTTGAATATCCGATAGCACCCGTACGCCCCGGTAGTCTTTCCCTTCCCAAATTCCTTTATAACCTAAAACAGCTTGCACTGCGGGGATTTCTTTTTTGGTTAAAGGAATCCGGAGTTTTAGTGCAGTATTTTTCTGGTGCCGTAATTCATTAAGATAGAAAACGCTGTCCCCTTCTCTGCGAAGTAGTAATGTTTCGGCTGTTTTGCTTGGAATGGGCCATTTTTGTATTAAAGGGTATAAATAATCATTCGGGTCAATACGGAACAGCATTGCTCCAATTGAAATATTTTTATTATCAATAATCGGTGCAATAATATCAAAGTGAATTTTTTTGTGTATAGTGCAATAATAAAAATCTGTAAATGTTATTTGCTGTTTTTTAATTGCTTCCCGAATTTTGGATGATGTAACCTTATTAAAGATTTTCTCTTTAGGATTGAGAGAAAGCAGAAATTCTCCTTGTGGTGATGCAAGAAAAATATCTTCATAACCAAAATGTAATTGAAATCGAGCGAATTGTTTTAATATATTTTTTTTAATCGAAAGATCTTTTCTATTGCCAAACCATTGTTCAATTTCTCTAATAAAGGGCGGTGCTTGCGTTGCACTGGCTGCATCGCCAAATCTTTCTTTTCGCCATTGTGTAATCTGACTAATTTTTAATTCAGCAATTGCTTTAATTTCTTGGTGCTTTGCTTTGCTGATGGAATTTTCTTCAGATGAATAATAGAGAATACCGCCGAATATAAGCAGTGTGCTTATGGCGCTTACTAAAACAACAAAGTGCCATTTTTTAATTACCCTCTGTTTAGATTTTTTTTTCATAAACTATCCTAAAAAAAAATAAGAATAAAAAGTGATTCGTTTTTCGTTTTGTTCATTTGTTTTCATAATATCAACCTATCTAACAATGCAGGCTGTTGCATAACTTGTTAATCACTCATCCAGAGCGAAGTCGGTAGTTCTGTTTAAAATTTTTGTAAAAGAGTTTACCGGTAGTAACAATTCCGGCAGAGAGGAAGATGAATAAAAGGAGAAAGATAAATTTGGTTCGTCGTTCTTTTAGGATAGAATTTTTCATTGCTGACATTCTACCAAACTCATTAAAAAATATTTTGGCTAAATAATTTCTTCAATAGTTTCACCATCGAAATCAAGTGTCTGGATATCAACGATAAGCGTTGTTTAAGATCTATTACAATTCCTATGAAACCCTCTTTGAGATCTCAAATGCAAGATACATTTATGAAAACACTTAATCAATAGGTTATAATAACTGACTCTTATATACTGACATTTCCATTGAGTTAATACAGCGAATAAATTAGTCAATCTCATTCCTTGACATTAGTTGCACCTTATACTATTTTTGGTGAAAATTTTTCATAAAATTATGATAACAGAATTCGGTAAAGTTCTAATATTTATTTTATTAGCGGCAATATTTGTCCCGGTTGCTCTATTTGTTGCAAAATTACTCCGCCCCGCACGTCCCACCAGAGAAAAACTTCTTACCTATGAGTGTGGTGAAGATGCATTAGGATCACCTTGGGTAAAGTTTAACATCCGCTTTTACGTTGTAGCCTTAATATTTTTAATATTTGATGTTGAAGTTGTTCTATTATTTCCGTGGGCAGTTGCTTACAAAGATTATGGTTTAGCTGGATTTTTAGTTGGATTGATATTCCTTGTGGTACTTGGTTTAGGTATGGCTTACGAATGGCGCAAAGGAGATCTTGAATGGTCGCGCCCTGTAATTAAACCTCCCGTTATTCAAAATAAAAGTGTTAATAAATACGAAACCAAATCTTTAAACAAAATCCCGAATGCTAAAGCAGTTGAAGGGAACGAAATTCCAAACACAGTTCACTGAAAGAAAAAATGAAAAGTTTATTAGATACAGAATTTTCAGATGGTAATATAGTAATAACAACCGCTGAAGATTTATTCAATTGGGCAAGACTAAATTCAATCTGGCAGTTAGGATTTGGATTAGCCTGCTGTGCTATCGAAATGATGGCTACCTCTGCTTCACATTACGATTTTGATAGGTTTGGTGTTATACCGCGTGCTTCCCCCCGGCAGGCAGATGTAATTATAATTTCCGGAACGCTGACTTTAAAGATGGCGTTACGAACTAAAAGATTATTCGAGCAAATGCCTGAGCCAAAATATATTATTTCCATGGGAAGCTGTGCAAACTGTGGCGGACCGTATTGGGAACACGGATATCATGTTCTAAAGGGTGTTGATAGAGTAATTCCGGTTGATGTATATGTTCCAGGCTGCCCTCCACGTCCGGAAGCGCTGCTTGAAGGCTTATTAAAATTACAGGAAAAAATAAGAAACGAATCATTTGGTTAAAAATTTTGTATGAAAACTCCAGAAGAAATTTACACAATAATTAAAGAAAAATTCCAGGATAAAGTAATTGAATTCAAGAATGTACAATTTGAACCGCATATTATTGTAGACCCTAAATCAATTAAAGAGATTGGTTTATTCTTGCGGGATGAAGCTGAATTAGATTTCGATTCGATGATGTGCCTTTCCGGAGTTGATGATGCAAACGGTGAAAAGAAAACTGACGAAGATGGTTCAACTACTATTATTGGCGGAACGTTGAGCGTTTATTATCATCTTCATTCAATATTGAAAAACCATAAAGTAACTCTTAAAGTATCAACTCCACGCGAAGAACCGGAAGTAGAATCGGTTGAGAGCGTTTGGAGAACTGCCGACTGGCACGAGCGCGAAGCCTTTGATATGTTTGGAATTAAATTTCTCAATCATCCCGATTTAAGAAGAATACTTATTCCAGATGATTGGGAAGCTGGTTATCCTTTAAGAAAAGATTATAAGAATCCTGAGTTTTACCAGGGAATGAAAGTACCGTATTAAATTGCTGCATTGTCAAATTGATAAATTGTTTTTTCTTGAAAACAATTTAACAATAGAAATGAATAAGAAATAAATGAAAAAATTCTTTAATATATTTTTAATTGTTTTGTTTGGTTTAATTGGATGTAAGGACAAATCTACAAATCCAAAGGAGGAATTACCTCCAGGTTACCAGCAGGATATTCCCTGGCCCAGCCTGGCAGATTCTCCCTGGCCCATGAATCATCACGATCCACAATCGACAGGTAGAAGTAAATTTGCCGGACCAAAATTAGGATTAATTAATTGGGAGATTGACAGTATATATATGAGATCCGGTGTTTCTGTCGGACCCGACTCTACAATTTATTTTGTATCTATTGAAAGAAAAGGATTATTTGCGGTAAGACCTGATGGAAAAATTAAATGGATACTGAAAGATGTTGTAGAAAATGGATGGGTATATACAACCCCCTTAATAGCAAGTGATGGTACCATTTATATTGGAGGTGGTCTTAATGGTAAACTTTATGCGATTAGTCCAGATGGTAAAATAAAATGGGAATTAAAAACACTTGGATTTATTTACCATGTTGGATTAAATATAGGAAAAGACGGAACAATTTATTTATTAAATGGGGATCCTACATCAATTGCAAAATTAGTTGCCATTAAACCAACTGGAAAAATAGATTGGTATTTTGAAAATCCAAATATTGATTATGGTTCTTCTTCCGGTACGGCAATTTCCCCGGACGGTAATACTATCTATGTCCCGGGAATTGGACCATCTATTTTTGCTATTGATTTAGAAACACATCAATTAAAATGGAGCTTTGGTAATTCAAGATATCAAACCACACCAATTGTGGATTCCTATGGTAATATTTATTTAGTAAGTAAATTAGATTCAGTTAATTCCGGAAATGCTTCTGTCTTTTGCATAAAGCCTGATGGTAAAATAAAATGGTCTTATAAACTTGCATTCACAGCGGTTCCATTTCATTTTATTTCAGAAGGAACAATAGATAAAAATGGGAATTATTATTTTGCTTTAGACACAGTATACTCATTTAACTTTAATGGAAATATTAATTGGAAATTAAACATAGGGGGTTATTATATTGGTTTTTTAATAAATGATTTTGAAGGAGATATTTATTTTACAGTAGATTTCTCTTATCCGTTAAAATATTATAAGGTGGATAACAAAGGTAATTTAATGTGGACAACCGAGCTAGGTAATCAATTCGGTGGATATTCACCGGCAATCGGAACAAATAAAAATATTTATATTCCAACTTTTAAATCCGCTAAAGTTTTTTCGATAAAATAGAAGATAATTATGAAAAAAATATTATTACTAGTAATTGTTTTATTCAAAATTATATCTCCTCAAAATTTACTCGTTCCTTACGATATGGAGATTTTGCCTCAAACGCAAAATTTTGATTTAGAAAGTATTACTTTCACAATTGAACCACAAAATACAGTTGCATATTGTATAAGTGGTTCACAATGGTATGTTAATGGAGCAAATAGTTGTGATACAACAATAATTGGTAATTATTTACAACCACATCTTAACCCACAAAATGAGTGGATTGACTATGGTTTTGATGTTTGCTATAGCACTAGTGGTTATCCTAAATTTTGGCTAACAGTAAATAAAATAACAATATCAAAAGGTGAAACGTCATTTTATTTTTATATTGATTATCGGGATTGTGGTTATGGCAATAATTGGAATGATATAACAATAAGGTATGATGATAATTGGGGCTATTTTATTTCAGCAATGTTAAATACAAGTATTCCAAGTAATGGGCAATCACCTACAACCTGTGGTTTTTCCACCATTAGTCTTGGACAAATCTTTAGAATTGGTTTGTTGAATAATTTTGGTACTTATAATACCGATTGTATGGCTAATTTAAATTATTGGGCAAATTGCTTAGTCTTAGTAAATCAGAATAATCATCCTGCATTAATTTGGGGACCTAATCCATCGTTTAGTGCTACTCATTTTAAAATATATAGGGCAGAATCAAACGGCCAAGTTGGTAATCCCATAAATCTTAATTATTCTTTAATCGCTACTGTTGAATCAAATATACTTCATTATACTGATTTTGATGTTTTAATTAGTAACGAGATCGAAAGTTATTATCAATATTATTATATAAAAGGATTTAAAAATAGACAAAATACATATTCATCACCCACAAACATTGTCAATGTTCAAGGTGGTGTATATAAAATAAATTCAGACCGTGAAAAGAGCAATGAAAAAGTAAATTTTTTAACACAAAACTATCCCAATCCTTTTAATCCAATAACACAAATCAAATACTCACTTCCAGAACCTACTTTAGTGCAGTTACAAGTATTTGATCCATTTGGAAAAGAAGTACCAATATTAGTGAATGAAAGAAAAGATGAAGGAACATATGAAGTGGAATTTGATGCAAGCAATCTTTCAAGCGGAATATATTTCTATCAACTAAAAACAAATAATTTTATACAACAAAAAAGATGTTGGTTGTAAAATAATTAGTAGATTTTTATGGCTTTAAAAACTGAAGAAATGGTTTTGAATCTGGGACCTCAGCACCCGTCAACACACGGTGTGCTGCGGCTTGAACTTGAACTTGAAGGTGAACTGATTGTAAACCTTAGACCGCACATTGGTTACCTTCACCGCTGCTTCGAAAAACATTGTGAAGCAATGACTTATCCCCAGGTTATTCCTTACACTGATAGATTAGATTATCTTGCCGCGATGTCTAATAATTTTGGTTACGTTGTTACAATGGAAAGATTCCTTGGCATCCAGGTGCCGGAAAGAGTTGAATACATAAGAGTAATTATGGCAGAGCTGCAAAGAATTGCTTCTCATCTTGTAGCTCTTGGAACCTATGGAAATGATATCGGTGCTATGACTCCATTTCTTTATTGCTTCAGAGATCGAGAGAAAATTCTTACTCTGTTTGAAATGACCTGCGGCGCACGCATGCTTTATAATTATATGTGGGTTGGCGGACTCTCGCACGATCTGCATCCGGACTTCATTAGGATGACAAAAGAATTCATCACTTACTTCAAACCGAAAATTGTTGAGCTGAATAATCTTTTATCTTACAATAAGATTTTTATAGAAAGAACAGCAAACGTTGGCGTACTTCCGCTTGATACTGCGGTCAATTACGGAATTACAGGACCCTGCCTTCGTGCAAGCGGATTGAAATTCGATTTAAGAAGAGATGATCCTTATTCAATTTACGATAGATTTGATTTTGAAATTCCGGTTGGTACTGGAAAAGTTGGAACCGTTGGCGACTGCTGGGATAGATATTATTTAAGAGTTCGCGAAATGGAAGAAAGTTTAAAAATTGTTGAACAAGCGATTGATGTAATTCCAGAAGGTGATGTAAAAGCAGCACTTCCAAAAAGAATTAAACCACCGATTGGTTCAATGTACTGTAGAGTAGAAAATCCTAAAGGCGAACTTGGATTCTTTGTCATCAGTGATGGAAGTGTAAATCCATATAGAATTAAATTACGTGGTCCATCTTTCGTTAATCTGGAAGTTCTTGGCGAATTGTGCAAAGGACATCTTGTTGCAGACGTTATAGCTATACTTGGAAGCATTGATATTGTACTTGGCGAAGTTGACAGGTAAAAAAATATTACAAATTTCGAATAACGAATTACGAAAATTGAATTAAAGCAAATTCTAATTTCAATTAAAAGTTGTAGAAAACAGAGAAATTAAATGTATCAGTTTCTAAATAACCTTATCGGAAATGAATATATTGCAGCGGTAGTTGGCGCCCTGTTACCAATTCCTTTCATTTTAACATTTGCCTTGCTGGGCGTTTTAATGGAAAGAAAAGTTTCTGCACATATGCAGGATAGACTTGGACCTATGCGTGTTGGACCACACGGAATCTTCCAAACTGTTGCTGATATTTTTAAATTACTGCAAAAAGAAGATATAACTGCAACGCTTACAGATAAAAAACTTTTCAATCTTGCTCCTGTAATTGTTTTTACCGGCAGCTATGCAGCGTTTGCAGCAATTCCGTTTTCAAGTGGTTACATTGGCTCTGGAATAGATATGGGAATATTTTACATTCTCGCTATCACTAGTTTAGTTGTTGTTGGAATTTTGATGGCTGGCTGGGCTTCGAACAATAAATATTCTTTACTCGGTGCAATAAGGTCTGCCGCCCAGGTAATCAGTTATGAAATTCCTTCGGCATTAGTTGTTCTAACAATGGTTATGCTTTTAGGAACTCTTAATTTAAAAACAATGAGCGAAATGCAGACTTCATACTTTTGGAATTGGAATCTTTTTGGGGGACCAGTTTTCAACTTATCAAAGGTGCTTTTAATTCCTTTTATGTTTGTTGGATTTATAATTTTCTTCTTAAGTACGTTAGCAGAAACAAATCGTACTCCGTTTGATATTCCTGAAGCGGAATCTGAATTGGTTGCAGGTTTCCATACGGAATATTCAGGTATGAAATGGGCAATGTTTATGCTAACTGAATACGGAAATATGTTTGCTGTTTCAGCAATCATTTCTGCAATTTTTCTTGGTGGATACCAATCACCTTTTGGTTATATAGGCAACTCATTAGGTATTACCTGGCTGGTTCCATGGGAACAGTTCTTTTGGTTTACAATTAAAGGAGTATCATTTGTGTTCGTTCAGATGTGGTTAAGATGGACGCTTCCAAGATTACGTGTAGACCAACTTATGAATATGTGCTGGAAATATTTAATTCCTTATTCGTTTGTTAATTTGATAATTGTAGGATTTATTACACTGATTTAATTATGAAAGAATATTTCAAAAATACATGGTTCGGGCTTTGGACTGCATTTGTTGGAATGAAGATAACCTTCAAGCATCTCTTCGTTCCTGCTGTTACAATCCAGTATCCTGATGTTAAAGTTCAAATGCCGGAACGAGCACGCAATCGGCTTTATGTTAATATGGATGATTGTATTGGCTGCGATCAATGCTCCCGCGCTTGCCCGGTTGATTGCATTACCATCGAAACTGTAAAGAGTGTTCCCGGAGATGATCTTGGTATAACTTCTAACGGTAAAAAGAAGGCTCTTTGGGTAACACAATTTGATATTGATATTGCAAAATGCTGTTATTGTGCTTTATGTGTTTATCCTTGTCCAACAGATTGTATTTATATGACGGATGTTTACGAATTTTCTGAATACGAAAGAGATAATTTTATATATCATTTTTCTACTTTAACTAAAGAAGAAGCTGATATTAAAAAACAAAATTATGCAAAGCTTGAAGCTGAAAAAGCGGCTCAGAAAGCTGCAGCAGCGGCAAAACCAAAACCTCCTGCTCAGGCAGATAATTCAAAGCCTGAACCTGGAACAAATTAAAAATAAATTTGGTGATTTAAATAAATGACTTTATACGATGTAACTTTTTATTTTTTTGCTGCAATAACACTTATTTCCGGATTCGCAGTTGTTACTACCAGGAATATTGTTTATTCAGCTTTCTCTCTGCTATTCACTTTTTTGGGAGTTGCAGGTCTTTACATTTTGCTTGGTGCTGATTTTATCGCAGTTGTTCAGATAATGGTTTATGTTGGCGGAATTTTAATTTTGATGCTATTCGGTGTAATGCTTACAAGTAAAATTACCAATGTTCAGATTAAAACCGGTACACTTCAAATCGTACCTGCTATTGTTGGTGTTGGTTTGTTTGCCGGAATATTAACCAACGTTTTACTAAACACAGAATGGAAACTTTCAGATTCAGAAATTCCATTAAACACAACCATTTTTGATTTAGGGAAATATCTTATAACGGATTACGTTTTAATCTTTGAACTACTTGGTATTTTACTTTTAGTGGCTCTTATTGGTGCTGCAACAATTGCAAGAAAGGAAAGTTAATTGAATACAGTTTTTCAATACTTTAATATTTTTTAAAGGAGTTTCACTTGGCTCACGTTGGTTTAAATCATTTTTTATTTGTTAGTGCAATTCTATTCTCGCTTGGAATATTTGGAATTGTAACAAGAAAAAATGCTGTAATGGTTTTAATGGGAATTGAATTGGTACTTAACTCTGCAAATATAAACTTTATAGCTTTTGCCAAGTTCGGCAATTTTGGATTCAGTGGACAGATTATGGCACTATTCGTAATTGTACTGGCTGCTGCCGAAGCCGCTATTGCGCTGGCAATTGTACTAAATATTTACAAAACATTTTCAACTGTAAACGTTGATGAAATAGATAAACTAAAAGAATAAATTATGTCTGAAGCATTACTACTTAATACATCGATAGCAATTTTATTTTTGCCTCTGTTTGGATTCGCTTTACTAATATTATTTAATAAGCATATTCCAAAAGCTCACCTTGTGGAAACGTTCATTATGTTCGTAACGCTTGCCCTCTCAGTTTTTGTTGTTGTTGGAAAGTTAGCATTCTACCTGAATACAAATCTGATTGCTGAAACAAGATGGATTTACCTGTGGAATGTTCCGATGATTGGAAGCATTGATATCTATCTGGGAATTAAGATTGATAACATTACAGCAATAATGCTTGTTGTGGTTAATCTTATCAGTTTTCTGGTTCATACTTTCTCCATCGCTTATATGGATGGAGATATAAGATACAGAAGATACTTTGCTTACCTTGGCTTATTCACTTTTTCTATGTTGGGAATTGTATTAACTCACAATTTGCTGATGATGTACATTTTCTGGGAGCTGGTCGGCATTTCTTCTTACTTGCTGATTGGTCACTGGTTCGAAAAAAAATCTGCTGCGGATGCAGGCAAAAAAGCATTTTTAGTAAACAGAATTGGTGATATTGGTTTCTTTATCGGTATAATGATTTTGTTCACTCATTACCGCACATTCACACTTGATACAATATTTGCTCAAATATCAGCAGGTAATATTCCATTTAATAGTCCCGCAACTTTAACTGCAACAGGAATTTTACTTTTTATGGGGGCTGTTGGTAAATCGGCTCAATTCCCTCTTCACGTTTGGCTGCCAGATGCAATGGAAGGTCCGACTCCGGTTAGCGCGTTAATCCATGCAGCAACAATGGTTGCCGCCGGTGTTTATTTGGTTGCAAGAATTTTTGTTATGCTAACAGCGGATGCAATGCTAACCATCGCTATAGTTGGAATGGTTACTTCGTTTGTGGCGGCTACAATTGCATTAACTCAAAATGATATTAAGAAAGTTCTCGCTTACTCAACTGTTAGTCAACTTGGATATATGATAATGGCACTTGGAGTAGGTGCTTACGCTTACGCTTTTTTCCATCTTGTAACTCACGCATTTTTTAAAGCTTGCTTGTTTCTTGGTTCTGGATCTGTAATTCACGGGATGCACCACGAACAGGACATTAGAAATATGGGCGGATTGAGGAAAAAGCTTCCTCTTACCTATTATACTTTTCTCATTTCAACATTGGCTATATCAGGAGTTCCGTTTACCTCCGGATTTTTAAGCAAGGATGGCTTGCTGGCAGGAACAATAGCTTTCGGAAGTTTAACAGGTCACTGGATAATTCCTGTTGTTGCATTTGTTGTTGCATTGATGACTGCATTTTATATGTTCCGTCTGGTAATCCTTACATTTCATGGCGAACCGAGAGATCAACATAAATTCGAGCACGCTAAAGAATCACCTTTTGTTATGGTAATGCCTTTAGTTGTTTTGAGCGCTTTGTCCGTTTTCTTCTGGTACAGCTATAATCCAATTGATGGTGGAAGCGGTTGGTTCTTACAGAAATGGGTTCACACGCCGGCAACTGTCGTTCCGCAAAATCAAAGATTTGATTTTATGAAAACTGAAGTAAATGCTGAAGTACCAAAAGTTGAATCGGCTGAATATGTTTCTCATTCAGAATCTTATATGCATGCAATGCACCAGGCACACTATCCAGCTATGGGTCTTTCGTTACTTGTTGGCGGACTTGGAATTCTGTTAGCATTTTCAATGTACCAATGGAAAAAAATTAATGCAGACAAACTCGCAGAAAAAATAAAACCGCTTTACAATTTCTCATTAAACAAATGGTATATCGATGAGTTTTACCATGCAACTTTTATTGCGGGAACAATTGGCATAAGTAAGGTTCTCGCCTGGTTCGATAATTATATTGTTGATGGAATAGTAAACGGTACTGCTTTTGTTACTAAATGGTTCTCTAAAGCGAATGGTGTTTTTGATAATGTTGTGATAGATGGTTTTGTAAACTTTACTGCTTATCTAACAGGATTCTTTGGAATCGCATTTAGAAAGCTGCAAACCGGCAAAGTGCAAACTTATATTGTCTTTGTAGTTTTTTCAGTAATAATTTTGTTGTTTATTTTCAGACCATTTTAAGTTTAGTGGCTGATAAAAGTTAAAGTAAAATATTTAAGAGGCTGAAACGTGCAATTTCCGATTTTAACATTCATTACCTTTTTGCCAATATTAGGAATGCTTCTCATTCTTTTTATCCCCGGCAAACAGGAAAAATTTATAAAATGGTTTTCCATTGGTGTAACTGCGTTGCAAGTTGTACTTGCAGGAATTATACTTGCTGGTTACAATTATTCTCTCGGCGGTGTATTCGATCAAAATTCATTTCAATTCATAGAAAAATTCAGATGGATTGAAATCACCGGTGTATCCTGGATAGGAACTGTAAAGATCGATTATTTCCTCGGCATCGATGGAATAAGCGCTCCGATGATTTTATTAACTGCACTTGTTTCTTTCATAGCGGCAATTTCATCCTGGACAATTACCAAATCAGTTAAAGGCTACTTTGCTATGTTCCTTTTACTTGATGCTGGTATGATGGGCGTTTTCGTTTCACTCGATTTCTTTTTGTTCTACGTGTTCTGGGAATTGATGCTTTTACCGATGTACTTCCTTATCGGTATTTGGGGTGGTCCAAGAAAAGAATATGCAGCAATTAAGTTTTTCATTTATACTTTGTTCGGCAGTGTATTTATGCTGCTCGTTATGATCGGATTATATTTCAGCTCTACTGAACTTTTAGCTGATGGTTCAAAAGTATTTACTTTCAATATGCTTGCGATGATGGATATGAAGAATTTCACACCGAATGGAATTCTTTCTCCGCTTAATCCAAATAATTTAAGATTGATCGCATACATTGCTCTATTCGTAGGATTTGCTATTAAAATTCCTATGTTCCCTTTCCATACATGGCTGCCAGACGCACACGTAGAAGCGCCGACACCAATAAGTGTTATTCTTGCAGGTGTTCTTTTAAAAATGGGCACGTATGGAATTTTAAGAATCAGCTTTCCAATTTTTCCAGAAATAACGCGGCAATTGATGTGGTATATTGCTCTCTTTGGAATGATCAACATTGTTTATGGCGCGCTTGTGGCAATGGCGCAAAAGGATTTTAAAAAGTTGATTGCCTACTCTTCAATTTCTCATATGGGTTACGTCCTGTTAGGGATGGCTTCATTAACTTCAACCGGAATAAATGGTGCAATATTCCAAATGTTCAATCACGGAACGATTACAGCAATGCTCTTCTTGATTGTTGGAGTTCTTTACGATCGCACACATACAAGAGGTCTTGATGATTTTGGTGGGATTGCTTTGCAAATGCCGGCTTATACAGGATTTGTTTCTGTCGCATTCTTTGCAGCAATCGGATTACCAAGTTTAAGCGGATTTATTTCCGAATCTTTTGTATTCCTTGGTGCTTTTAGTGTAGTAGGAATCAGAACACTTACTATTGTTTCTACACTTGGAATTCTTTTAGGTGCTGGTTATATGCTCTGGACAATGCAGCGAGTTTACTTAGGAAAGTTAAATGAAAAATGGAATCAACTTAAAGACCTTGATGCACGGGAATATATTATGTTTGTTCCGTTAACAATCATTATAATTTTCCTTGGTGTTTATCCATCTGGGATGCTGAACATAATGAATACATCAGTTAATTCGTTAGTAAGTTTTATGGCAAAATCATCAGCCAGTTTTATGTCTCTTGGAGGATTATAGATCTTGATTTTAGATACTGGTTGCTGGATTTAATAATTGTATCCAGTATCAAAAAAATATTACAACTAAATAAAAAAAAATGAATATGGAATTTGCTAAAATATATAACAGTATCTCTTACGTGCTTCCAGAAGTATCGATATCATTCTTTTTGATCCTGGTTTTATTAACCGATCTTATTTTTGGAAAGAACAAAAAAATCATTCCTTACATTGCATTAACAGGAATTGCAGTTACGTTTTTCTTTGTTCTTAACCAGCTTACATTCAGCGGATTTGCGTTTGGAAAAGTATGGCACACAACAGATACTCTTGGAATGATTACAGTAGATTCCTTTGGCGTATTTTTCAAGGTGATTGTGCTTGTTGCTACTACACTGGTAATTCTGTTTTCATTTTCTTCTGATGAAATAAATAAAAGCCTGGATAGAGCAGGCGAATATTATACTTTGATATTTGGAATGGTTCTCGGAATGTTCCTGATGATTTCTGCTTCTGATTTAATCCTCATCTATCTTTCTCTCGAATTGCTTTCTTTATCTTCTTACGTGTTGGCAGGATTTACAAAGTTAAGAGACAGGAACAGTGAAGCCGCGCTTAAATACATTATCTATGGCGCAGTTTCTTCGGGATTAATGCTTTTTGGTATTTCACTTTTCTTTGGAATGACCGGAAGTACTAACCTTTATGTTATAAATTCTTTAATGCAGGCACCAAGTATAAATACTTTTACGCTTGCAATGGCTTCCATATTAATTTTTGTTGGAATTGGTTATAAAATTTCTGCTGCTCCATTTCACTTTTGGACTCCTGATGTTTACGAAGGTGCACCGATAACTATTACAGCGTTTCTATCCGTTGCAAGTAAAGCGGCTGGCTTTGCTTTGTTGATAAGATTTGTTAAAACTACTTTCCTATCATCCATAAATCCATCAGGTCACTGGCAGATGATTCCTGTTTTCCCCTGGAAGGAATTGCTTACAGTAATTTCCATTTTAACGATGACGCTTGGAAACTTCTCGGCACTCTGGCAGAATAATCTTAAAAGAATGCTTGCCTATTCCAGCATTGCACACGCCGGATATTTAATGCTTGGCTTGGTTGTATTATCAAACCAGGGATTGATTGCAATATTAATTTATTTTGCCTTTTATGCTTTTATGAATCTTGGAGCATTCTTTATTGTAATGTTGATTGCGAACAAAACAGGGAGCGAGGATATTGAAGATTATAAAGGACTTGGTTACTCCACCCCATTTCTTGGAGTAACGCTGGGAATGTTCTTAGTTTCTTTAATTGGTCTTCCACCTTCGGCAGGATTTATTGGAAAGCTATATCTCTTTGTTGCATTGATCGATTCCAATATGATTGTTCTTGCTGTAATTGCAATTTTGAATACAGTAGTTTCATTGTTTTATTATATAAGAGTTTTAAAAGAAATGTTCCTTTCAAAACCATCCACCAAAGTTGCCCCGTTTAAAGTTTCTGCATATAACGTTATTGTTATTTTAATTTTGCTTGCACCAGTGGTAGTATTTGGAGTTTACTTTACCCCGGTTGTGGATTTTGCTAAAAGCTGTATAACGATATTTGGGTTATAATCTGTAAGTTTAATCTAAAAAGTCTAACTTCATTAATGTCATTCCCACTTTCACGGGAACCTATTTTATAAAAAATATTTTACGTCCTAAATGCATTACAACCTTCAGACACCATAAGCCTCAATCCTTTCAGAAATTAAAAGTTTTTTAGGTGATTGTCTGTTATCGAATAATTTTAGTATAACAATTTTATTGTCGATTAAGCGATAAATAATGGTAACCTGTTTCGAAAATACAAATGCTCTTATTAGTTTTGGTTTGAAAATAATTTTACCAATGAATGGAAATTGATTAAGAATTTTAAGTTGGTTTTCAAGTTTAGTTAAAAAATCAAATGCGGTTGTTTCAGTCCATTCCACTTTTAGATAATCAAGAATTTTTTCAAGGTCTTGTTGAGCAGATTTTGTCCAGTATAGTTTAGTTAACATTTTTATATTTTGCCATTACAGTTTCATGTTCATCAAGATTAGCATTGTCTTCACTTTCTTCAAAGGATTGAAGTATTTCTGCCCTCTGCAATTCACTTATTACATTCCAATAATTATCCGCCACAATTGTTTGTTGTTTTAGAACATTAAATATTTTATAAACAAATTCAAGCATTCCAGGATCATTTACATCATTAACTAATGAATGCAAATTTTCCTTTAATTCAGAGATAGACATACTATTTCTCCACTTAAAATAATTTTACACCTTAATTACAATTTCACTTATCGTTCAGGATTTCATTCAATTGGAATTAATCTTTCTACATTTAAAATAATATTACATTAACCTGTTTGCAACACTATAATTTGTTAACTACAGTTGTAGTTAGGAATAAGAAACAACAATCTATTAGAATTTTTTCTTCCCCGCGTTGCGATGTTTGCATTTCTCTTTTTAGTATCCATGTGTTAACGCATCACGGAATAGTCTGAGGCAGTAAAAATAACTTTTAATATTATGTTATAAATTTTATTTGTCTTTCACGAACCGCTAAGTGATGTACGAAATATCTTATAAATAATTTCGGAAATTCTTTTATGACCGATTTCATTTACCCTTTTTAAATCAGCACAGAAAAGGAAATTACCATGTTCATCCTTTGCACCAAAAAGGTTTGCATAAATTTGATTATGTAGAAACGAATATTGACTCATATATTTGTGTAATTTTTTTGATAGATGATTCTCAAGATTAGAGTAAGGTCTTGAAACAGGTCCAGTAATTACAAGTGTAATACCGTATGTTTTACATAGTTCAATTATTTTAATCAATAAAGATAAATATTTAGAAAAAGCAGCAGACCAATCACCCATTATATAACCAAAGAAATAGTTTATTTCTCTAAATATATTCTGAACACTCGTACTAAATTTTGATTTTTTGCTCAATTCGTTATTAATAACTTTCTCCGAAGTACGCTTCTTTATTTTTCTATAGTTCAAATTAAATACGGCTAAATTAATATGCTTTATTAAGTTCCCATCTTTATCATAATATTTGGAATAGAATTTAGAAGAAAGAAGAATTGGTTCAACCCTTAAATGGAACAATAGACAATCCGGTTTCTCTTTATCAATAACTTCTTTAATATTTTCAAAACTTTTTGAGATACTTTCATATCTAATTATTCTTATGTCCAAATTAATATTAGATTCTTGTAATTTATTTTTTAACTGTTGATGGTATAATTTACTTGGTTCAATATTATCCTGTACTGGAAAGCATCCCCCAACGATTAGCAGCTTAATTTTTTGAAGCATCTAAAGCGCTTGTTTCTATTAAATACTTTTCGGCTGCAAGATATTCTTGTGGTGAAATAATAATTCTATTCTCCTTATTCATAGCAAAGCTTCTATCCTTAGTTATATTGGCTTCATATTCTTTAATTATCTTTTTTGCAATATCTTTTTTTATAATTTTGAATTCATTTTTATTAATAAAAGTTGTGTTCATAAGTGAATTACATTCATGAAGTGAGCATAACCTAACCTGATTTAATGATAGTGTAATTTGACCAAAAATTCCATTTGTTCTTTGTCCTAACCTGTTTAACATATATAAAAAACTGCTATCATTATTCAGACGCAAATAAGGGGAATTGATAAATAGGATATTGTAAACCTCACTTACACTCATAATAAAATTGATCCACTCCCAATACTTCTCAGAATCCTGGTGATAAAATGGAAAGTATCCATTGTTATAATTGTAATCACAATGACCAAAAGCTAATTTATTTGTAAAATTTTTTGATGAAATAATAATCTTTTCAAGATCATTAAAAGCTTTTTTGCTTTCTATAATTGGTATTATTTCTAAAAATTCAATTTTTCTGTTCTTTAATATTTCTGAACATTTTTGTATTTCTTCTCCGCTTTCAATTTTCGGAAGGAATATACAATCCAGCGATATTCCACTTTTAATGCTTTCCAGTGTTTCAATGTCATTATAAAATTCTTTAGATCCAAAAACATTTATCCTTATACCAACTTTTGGTTTAACAAAATATTTAACTATAGATTCAATAGAACTTTTCACTTTTGCTCTGTGCATTTTTTTTTCTGCTTTTTTACCTGGTAAGTCTCTAACAATATCTTCAAGATCAAAACAAAGTACTGCATCTAATTCAAATATACTCCTGGCAAATTCCTGGATCTTATCATTAGTTGCTTTAGCAAAATGATATTTCTTAATTCTCAATTTCATGTTTTTAGTATTAACCCCAATATCCATTGTATATAAATATTTCCATCTATCTTTGTTGCTGAAGTAACATTAGAAAATCCGTTCATGGCTAAGTTATATTTTATTCTATTTCTTAAATCCAGCGATATTGTTGTTAATTTTAGTTTTCTAAGGCAAGGTTTAGACATTGCCGACCGAGAAAGGCACTACAAGCAATTATTTTTTTCTTCCCCGCATTGGTATGCTTACATTACCCTTTTTTTTATCGTTGTTAACACTGCATGGGATGATCTGTGACGAGTTGGTATCTGTATAATGCCGAACAGTTTAAAGTAGCCGATTTTAGTCCACAATTTTGCATTTATCAAAATTAACTTATAAAATGAACTAATTCGTTTTTTGAACAAAAATGCATTTTATAAACAGGTCCATTAGTAGTTGCTGGTTATACACATTTTAGTGTTAAACTACTTCTATTCTGACTCTTCTTCCTAATGTTCTTGCGTAACGCCCAAGGGTAGAAAGCTTAATATCCTCTGAATGATTTTCTATTCTTGATATGACAGACTTTTTTGTTTTTAACTTTTTTGCTAATTCTTCTTGAGTTAATCCGGATTTTACACGCAACTGTTTAAGTAATATACCTATTTTAAAATTCTGATAACCTATATCATAATTTTCTGCAAACTCTGCATCTTCTTTTTTTCTTTGTGCAACATATTTTTTCAAATCACTCATTTCTTTTCTTCCTTTTATAATAGTTTCTTTTTCTTTCTTCTGCAACCTTAATTTCACTCAACGGTGTTTTTTGTGTTTTCTTCGCAAATCCATTTGTTACCATAAAATTTCCATCTGGCTTAAAAAAACCTAATAACCTAAAAATATCCCCAGAATAAATTATTCTGATTGCCCAAATATCATCTGTGTTCCTTAACTTCTCAAAGTATTGTTTAGGAACTAAAGAAGTTTCCTCAAAAAGTTCTAAAATCCAAGTAACTTTTTTAGCTTGTTTTCCCGTAAGAGAATTAAGAAATTCTTTTGCTGGATATTTTCCAGATTCCAGTTGATAAAAATTTACTTCTCGCATTTGTAAAGTTAGCCTAAATGCTAACCTTAATCAACAGAAAACCTTAATATTTTTATTGCGTATAACGATGTTGCCGCTAACCGGCTGCCCATTAATATTAAGAAAGCTAACTACAGTTGTAGTTACGAAAAAGGAACTACAATCATTTAAATTTATTCTTCCACGCATTGGTATGCTTACATTACCCTTTTTATTATCGTTGTGTTAGCACTACACAGATTGATAAATTACGTGAAGGAATGGTTTGAAGTAATGCAACTCAGATTGATTCATATTATTCTATACCAGTTGTGTGAATTAAATTGTAAACCCCGCCTACCGGCTGGCAGGCGTTAAAACGGTTTTTATTTGCGTGGTTTATTAAGTAACCTACGAATTAATTCGTGGGTTGGCTAAAGAAAAGACTAGATCGTTAACTGTTTTAACAGTTTATCATTCTAAAATTTTTTAATTCACATAACCGGTTATTTTATATAACTTTTTATTACCCTAAAAATTTATCGCCATTAAAATGAATTGTATGATCAGGATCATTTCTTAACCAGATATAACTTCCCCAAGATATTTTTTGTGAAATTTTTGATAATTCATTCCTATCATTGAATAGTGTAAAAAAAACAACTTTACCTTTCCAATTTTTTAAATAGGATAAAATTCTATCCTTCTGCTCTTCAGATACAATTCCATTTTTACTTTGTGCAAAGATAATATAAATTGTGTCTTCCCTACAAAATGCATTAATTGATTTATCCAGTAGAAAAATCTTTTTCGCTTTTTTAATAAATCGTTTTTTAAAATCAATAACAATCCCAACTTTCATATTATCCTCAGTTTAATAAATTAATTAATAATATGTCTTTTGATTTATTTGTTTTAGCAAGATTTTCAATTAATGAACAAGCTATTACTCCGATACTACTCCCCGGATCTGAGATTTTACTTTTTGCTTTTTGATTAAATAAAAGATTTGCCATATAATTGGCAATTTCAACTGGAGTAAAAAACTGTCCTAGATTTTTTTTATGAGTTGAGGTAACCTGTGAAGTATATAATAAACCTAATCTATCAGCATAAGTTGTAGGTGTTTCATCTTTTGCCGAAGGCATGGATTTCCAAATTGGTGTTACATCATTCCCGTCTCTCATAGAGCAAAAATACTGATATAAAACTTCCTATTCAATCATTTAAAAATATTTAAAAAACTGCTATGCAAGTTCTTATCATGTGTTACCTATTAACTATTTTTTCTTCCCAGCAAGTGATCAGCAGGAAATTATTAAGCGGCTTTTTTTATTCCCGGCATTTCATCCCAGGTTCTTCCTTCAAGCAATCGTCCATTCTTCTTTTTATTTACACCGCCCCATTGCTTGAAGAAGAAAGGCACATTGGCTCTATTGCATTTATCTTTTATAGTTACTACCCATTCCTCTTCCATCGGTCTCGCACTGGGACCTGATTCCCCTCCAACAATTACCCAATCGATATTTTTTAAATTTAATTTTGTAATTGGTCCAATCAATGGTTCAATTGATAAAAACTTCGTTTGTGCTTCTGTCTTTCTTAAATCATCAATTCTAAAAGTATAATCCTGGTTTTCTACACTTACTCCCATCCATATATTTTCTGCCCAGGTTAATTTTTTATTTAATTCCCATAATCTATCGGAACGTTTTGTTAGAATCTGGAAGCGATGCCAATAAGCTTTATTCATTACATCAAACATTTTTTGTATAAATTCAACTGGCACATTTTTATGAAAAAGATCACTCATTGAGTTAACAAAAATAGTCTGTGGTTTTTTCCAGGATAAGGGTAGTTCTAAAACCTGTTCTTGTAAAGTTAACTTAAATCCCTTTTCGTAATTAGGAGAGCCCATAGCTTTCAAGCGTTTTGCCATGCGCTCAGCATAACAAAACTTGCAGCCGGAACTAATTTTATTGCAGCCTGTTATTGGATTCCAGGTTGATTCAGTCCATTCTATAGAAGATTTTTGTGCCATATTTAAAATTCAAATTCTGGTTCAGTATTCCTTTTCTTTACTTTCTTCCAAAAATTATATCCTTGTTCGTGCCTTGAAAAAAATGCTAAATAATATAATGGTAAATTCTTTTCATCTGATCTAATTGAAATAAAAAGCTGGATAAAACTTAAAGGAATTTAGAAAGAAAGGAAATAGAAAAAGAGATGATATCAATCTCAAATGATAATTTTGTAAATCATTATGTAATTTTTTTCGTCAATAGTATTTTATTCAAAATTTTTCCTAAATTATTTATTGTTACCAAATATTTAATTCCACCTAAATTATCACAAGAAATAAAGCTCTTTTAAATATTATAAATTAAGAATTATTGTTCTTATTTATTTTATAGAATCAAAATAAACACTTTCAAAGCTTGAAAAGCGACACTTTATTATAAAAGTTTTATTTTAGTTATTCGATCCATAGAATTAATATATATCTCTATTGCAAATGTACGCAATAAATCACGACCATATAAAACTTGCCTGTTTTTATTATTTTGAATAAATGTACTACTTTCCCAATCTTTCACAACTATGATTGTTAATTCTTTTTGAATTTCTTTTTCGAAATCATCAATTAATGAAATTGTTACTTTTTTTGTAAAATATTTGTAATCTCTACCTAAATGTATCCCGTATTCATTTGAACATATAAAATCAAAAATACTTGGTTCAACCAAATTTGAGGTAATAAATGAGCAATAAGCACCTGTATCAAAATCATCTTTGATAATTCTATCATTAATTTTTGCAACAATAGTGGGATAAAAATCATTATCCAAATTTGTACGATTCCATTGTGTTAAAACATTTGGATCATAAAATGTATCTTCAGGCAATAATAATTTACTATAGGCAAACGGAATAAGATTTGTTCTATCACCAATTTGCACGAGTTCTTTTTCATTTGGAAATTCTAACAAATCAGAAGAACCTTTATATAAATTTTCACCTATTACAACACACCATAGCCAGTTTTTTTTTGTTAATTCAATATCTATCCAATGTCCATGTTTCTCCCAATGAGATTCAACTGCTTTACTATAAAAGGATGTATTTGTAATGTAGTCATGGAATGTAATTAATTCCGGATAAATATTTTTGACTTTATTATACTTGCCAGATTTTTCAAGAATAGTTTTAAAAAACCTTTGTGATAATAAAGGTTTTTGAAAATTTATTTCCTTTTGTTCTGTAATTATAGCTAAAGAATTATCAATATAACTTTTATATTGTGGATCTGTTGTATAGGCACTATAAACATAAGTGGGTAAATGTTTAATTTTTTTATTTATATCTGATAAAAATCTTGCTCCATTTTCTAAAGCATCAAAAGGATCCATTTTGCAATCAACAATTAATCCACTATAATAATTAGTTTTTGATTCTAGAAAATTATTAGCTTCATTAATGGATGTAGCAACTTGAATTTCAAATAATTGTTTTCCTTCAATGATTAATAATTGTTTATAATTTTCTATGAATTGTGGTTCATCGTCCATCCATAATAATGGGATTTGATTTTTCACAGACATATTTATTCCTCACATATTGGTAATAATATTTCTAAGACTGCTTCTTTACCTGGTACAGATTTAATAAATTTAATGGATCCATTAAAATATTGTATCAATTTCCGCGCATAAAACAAACCTAAACCAGTTCCATCTGGCCAAGTAGTAAAGAATTCATTAAATAATGAAGGTAATATTTGAGCCTCAATTCCTACACCCGTATCACTTATTTCAATTCGAAGCATTTTTGATTCAACAAGTTTCCTAACTGCTACAAATATTTCTTTCTTAGGAGATAATTTATTTTCTTTAATAGCTTTAATAGAATTATTAAATAAATTAATTAGACTTTCGTATGCTAAATTTTTATCAATAATTACTAAATAATCTTCATTTGTCAACGAATGCTTAATACTAATATTTGTTCGAATAAGTCTATCTTCTATATACTTTATTGCAGGTCGCACGACATTTTCGACGAATAATATTTTTTGCGAAATTGGTTTTAATGTTTTTCCTCTTTCTTGTGCTTGCTTAACAAGACCTGAACATAAATTCAATAATATTTTAAAGTTTTTTATTTGTTCTTCTAGTTCTTCTTTTTTACTATTTGGTTGTCCTGCTAAAGCATCTAAAAGCATTAACTCAGATCCTATTGTATAAACATGATTTCCTAACTCATGGAAAATTCTTAATGATACTTCTCTATAGAAAAACAAACTATCAGCTCTTTCTACCATCTTTTGTTTGATTTCTAATTTTTGAAATATTTCTGAAATAGATCTAATATTTGCTAATAAATTACTTATTGGTTCACTAAAGATTCTTAATGCAAGTAACTGTTCAATACCGAAAGCATTAATTTCATTAAAATTACCAACTTTAATTGCCCCTATATTTATTCCACTTTTAATTAATGGGTAATACATTACACTTTTTTCATCTTCAATAGTCTTTGGAGTAATAATGAAATTTAATTTTACTTTTTCCCAATTTTCAAATGAAATATTGTTTGGATTGAATTGAATAGCTTCACAGGTTAAGTCATCAAATGTCTTAGTAATAAAAAAAGCTTTGTTGTTTTTTATACAATGATATGTTAGACAATTATTCGAACTGAAATATTCTGTTTCAATCCCTCTTTCATAATGTTTATAGATTTTCCTAAAATAAAGTTTATTATTCTCTTCTTTTACAACTTCTAAAATTGAAATTCCGTTAGCATTAAAAAAATTATTTAATATTTTAATTACATCATAAAGAACATCATCCTTTTCTCTATGAATATTTTCGATTTGTGTTAAGGTTTTTAAATTTTCATATTCTTGTTGCACCGTAATATGTCTCATAAGATGGAATATTTCTCGAGAACATAATTCATAAGAACTTATAAAACATTTGACCATATCATCTTTTGGGAATACATAAATTATATAGCTATAAACACCATTAAGAATAAATTTTGTAACATAGTACAAAATTTTTCCATTATAACTAGTTCTAATATTATTTGTTAATCCCGGTAATAATTCCTCACTAACAAATAAACTTTCATTTTTTGTTAATGCTTCATCTAATTCATTTATATATTTTTTTGTTATTAATTCAAAATCCATTTTTATTAAACCTGCACTGGTATTAATGGAATATATTCCGGGAATATTTTCGCTTCTAATAACAGCAATAAACAAAGAATCAATTTCTTTAAAAGATTTATTTAAGAATTTGTTGATTTTAATTTCTTGATTTATTTCTTTACGGGCTTCTTCATAATAAGAAATTAAATTTTTTATTTTATTTGATTGAATATTTAATTTGATATTTTCATATAAAGCATAAATTTTGGTTAGTAAATAAATTATATAATCTGCTGCTTTTTTATTAATAAAATGTATATTGCTATAACCTTTAAATAAATTGATCTCAACTGTTATCAAATTACTATGAATAAACACTATCTGAATTGAATCATTACTCTTTATTTCTTTTGTTTTTTCGAAAATTAAATTAACATTTATATCCTCTGTAAGATTAATTACTAGTATTTTCCCACTAATTTTTTCATCCATAAACTTCATGAGCTGTTCAATATCATTTAATTCCAGCATTTGAGCACAGAGATCTATTTTTTTAATAATTGAAAATTCTTTTTTACTGAGTTTAAATGATGCTATTTTAAAGGTAACCAAATCAATTCTCCTTCTACCTAGACCAGGCCATAAAATATCTCTTCTTTGGTACAATTTCTTCTGCATCTATTTTACTACTATTGGCGTTAAAATTCTTCAAACTAGTCATTTCGGAAATTCCAAATGCACTTGAATAAATTATAAAGCTATTAAACAAAGCTAAAATACAAGAGATAAATGAAATCTCATTTTTTATTATAATAGCCGTATAAGAAATTAATAATGATATAAAAAAACCCACATATTTAGGTTTCAATTTAAAAAGAAAAAACAAGGTTTGAGCTGAAAAATAAGTTGCCGTTACTGCACCACTTAAAGTAAGAATATCTTCAGTAGTTAACAATTCTTGAATCATTTTTATCTCCTCTTAAGGGATTAATATAATTTATTATTTTTGTATTTCTATTCTTAAAGTCTATTAAACAAATGCCCTTCTATCATTACATTTTCATAATAATTTTATTCTTTTTTTTTGAAATTAATTCCTTTATTTCATTACTAACTTTTATATCTATCCCTATAATTTTTTCACTATACTTACTTAAAATTTTAGGTTTTAAATAATAATTTGAAAATAATATTGAGCCTATTATTTCAATACTAATTGCTGAAGCAATTATTTCAAATTTACTGTTTGATTGAATAAATAATATGACAATTGAAGTAAGAATTAATAAAACTAAAGGCAATATTAAAAAAATCATCAATTTGTTTTTTCTAAGTTTACCATCATATTCATCATGCAATTCTCCTTTTCTCCGATTTCTAAATTCTTCAATAAATAAATCACGTTCTTTAATCATTTCTTCTTTCTCATCTTTTAAAAACTGATTTTCAATTTGCGATTTTTCAAGATCAGTTTTTATTTTTAATTTTTCATTCTGAAATTCTCTTCTTAAAAATAAACTTGCTTCTTCTTCACTGGCTCCGGAAATCCTTATTTTATTTAATTTTTGTGCAATTTCAGTAACTTTTTCATCCGGCAATTCATTTATCTGAATTTTAGTGTCAAGTATATACGACAAGTCAGCTAGAGTAAACGCATTTTTTTCGGGAATTAGTGATAATTTTATAACATCAACAAAGAGTGGGGCAAAGCTTGTAGGATCAATATCAATATCATCAATGTAATAAACCATTAGATTTATTAATACGTCCATACTTATGGCTATTGGAAATTCATCTCTAATTATATTTTCTATTGCATATTGCTTTATCGTCCCATCTTTGGTTAAAATCCAACAGTTTTCTTTTTTTCTTATAAATTGGGCACCTTGTAATAATCCAGCGTCATGAATTAGTGCATTTTCTCTTCTTGGTCTATTCCACCTTTTAATATTTATTTCATTTATTCTATTTTTTATAGAATTATCTTGTGAAGCTTTACATACAATCATGTTAACCTCATCATCATCTAATAATTCTATTTTCAATCTATTAAAAAATCTATCCGGTATTTTATATAATGAGTTAAAAAATTGTGTAATTTCTTCTTCATCAGTTTGGTTTCTTTTAATTAAAGTCCTTATATAACAGTCATCAACCTTCATCAAAACTTCTATTGAATAATTCTTAAAAACATTTAATACTTCTATTTTTTTATTTTCAATAACTCTTTGATATTCTTTTCGGCTAATTGGGAGATGTTTTGTCTTAATACCATATTTCAAAAAAATATTTTCCATATTTTCTAATGATTTGGAAAATTCGTATCCCTCAAGTCCTAATATCATTAAAATATTTGTATCCAATATTAAGGTTGCATTTTTTAGATATTCCAGTGAAAGATTGTCCCCAAATAATCTTGCCGTAAGTAAAGTTGTAGAAAATTTTGATGTGCCATATGCCCATAACAAATTAATATCTTCACTTCTATCACTATCAAGAAATTTCAAATATTGCTTCGCCAACCAATTTTTATCTTTATCTGAAATAGTATTATAATTGTTAAAACTACTTTCTATTAATTCTCTAATTCTTAAAGTATTCTTGGAAAATTCTGTAGGATTTTTACAGATTTCATGGATCCATTCATAACTAAATTTCTCAAAAAAAGTGATTGTTAAATCTTCAAACCAATTTCTAACGATACTTTTATCACATTCTGTATTTTCAAACCAATTTTCTATAACATTTTGATGGCAAATTTCATTTTCATTAAACGCACTCTCTATCTTTACTCTATAATTATTATCAAAATAGAATCCTTCATCTTTGTGAAAAATTTTGTTTTCATTTATTAATTCTTCAATGGATTTATCAAAATCCTTCTTACTAATTTTGGTATGTGTTATATTATTTAGTTCTTCTTTTAATAAATTTCTTTTTACACCTTCACCACAGACAAATATTAATTTTAAAATTAATTGTGAAAGTGCAATACTTGATAGAGATTTAAATGTATTGTCATGTTTAAGATAAAGTGTTAGTAGTTTTTTCTTCATACTTTTTCTTCCCAAAACCTATAAAGATTTAAGTACTTCTACCGATAATAATATTGGGTACCTAAATATTGCATGGTGGAGCTGGATGGATTTCCTCTCCACCATTTTTTTTGTTGATATAATTTCATTTCTTCCTATTATACGGTGATTGATTAGTAGGTTTCAAAGAAATCTTTTCTTCGCTTGCCTTTGACTGAACTGCTCCTTCAGTTCTACCTAATTTTAATCCAATTACTCTTGTCGGTGTATTTTGTTTTGCCAATTGTTTTAATTGGCTAACCTCATTTGGTGTCCATACTTTACCGCTGTTTCTTGTTGATTTAGACATAATTTAATCTCCAATGAATTTTAAAATTTTTTAATTTCTCCACCTCCCTTTCAGAGGTAGAGTATTCTAACTCATCCTTTTTCCACAATCTTATTCTTAAATGCGTTCACGCATTCTTTAATTACAAACTTCTACGTTCCAGATGTACCTGTTCCACTTCCATCACCACCAACAGGTATAGCAGGTTCTTCTTTTTTCCTGTGTCTTACACCTAAGTTTTTAATACCTCGTGCGGTAATGTACTGGTTATAAAAATCGGAATTTTCATCTTTGTAAGATTCAACCAAGCCATCAATTTCCTCCTTAAGCAGCAGGCTTGCCTGTTCAAACAGTACATTAAGGGATTTTCTTGCACCACCACGTTCGCTGTAACCGGTTCCCTGCTCACCGATAGTTAATTCAAACCGTTTAATTTTAGCATCAAGCAAATCAATTTCCACTTGCTTAATGCCGTACTTTTCAAGTTTTGCAAGGTGTTCAACGGCTTTCTTACGGATCGATTCTGCCCTATCAATTAATTCCCTGTCGCGCAGTTTTTTAATTTCATATTCCTTAAAACCTATTAGCGCTTTAAGGTCCTCAACTGCATTCCTGCGGGCATAAACAAAAAACTTACGGCTGAAAAGGATAACGTAATCTTCAAGATCCTCTTCAGCAGCGGTTTTTTCATCTGTTTTTCCGTTGGCTGCGTTGATGAGCATTTGGTTGGTTGTTTTAATATCAGCTATGAGCTGGTTTAATTCAGCCTCACTCTCAGCAAACTGCTGGATACTTGAAGTGATTTCCTGGTTTTCTTTTAATAAACCAGAAACATTTTCGAACATACGGAGCGAGTTTTCTTCACTATTTTTCATATCAACTCCCTTTTTTAGTTATGATAAATAGAATGCCATTTGGCTTATTTACTTTAAAAAGCTCTATTTTGTTGCAAAATCCACACTTTTATTATAAAAACTCCTTATTTCTTGTTTTAAACTCATCATTTCCATTTTTAAACTGGTCATTTCCAATTTCCAATTACTCATTTCCAATTTCCAACTACCCATTTCTAATTTCTAATTGCTCATTTCCAGTTTCTAATTGCTCATTTCCAATTTCTAATTACTCATTTCTAATTTCTAATTACCTATTTCCAATTTCCAACTACCCATTTCTAATTTCCAATTACTCATTTCCAATTTCTAATTATCTATTTCCAATTTCCAATTACTCATTTCCAATTTCTAATAACCCATTTCCAATTTCCAATTACCCATTTCCAATTTCTAATTATCAATTAATATTTTTATGTGCAAAGAATAAAAACAGAAAAAAAACATTTATAAACAAAATATATTTTTCTTATATCGCCACTTACTTTATACTATTTTATTATGACCAGTATTAAAAAGTAAATAGCACTGTACAAATTCTTTTTTCATTGAGGATGTTTTTGAGTAGTGTGTGTTAAGCCCCTCCCCAACTTTTTGAAGATTCTTAAAATTTTTACTGTAAGAACAAATTAGAAAAGAAAAATCCTGCTGCTAATAATTTCTTCAATCGTATTTTTATTTCAATTAAGGCAGGATTGTCTTTTTTCTAAACGCAAACTGTAAAATTAAAACTTTAAAGTCAAGTATAATTTAAATAATATTTGAAGTTTTCAATGGAACATGGATGAAGCGGATTTTTTATGATCAGCACTGATTAATGAAATTTAAAATAGCCTATATGCAAACAATTGTTTAATTGCTCAATTGTTAAATTGTTGTTTGAAATATCAGTTGGTGTTTTATTATTTAATAATTTATCAACGCAACAATTTATTTCTTTGTATTCTTTATCACTTGTAATTATTATTTAAAATCGTTTATTATAAGAAACTTCTGAAAAATTAATAATTAGTTGAGTGTCATTCCCACGAACCTGCCAGCAGTAGGCGGGAGTGGGAATCTAAAATAAAATCAATGGATTCCTGCTTTCGCACATAGGCGTTAACCCAAGGGTTTCAATTACTGATTAATAAACTGTTAATTATTTTATTTTTCGGTTAAATTATTGTTTTATTATATCATGCCTACGGCATTTTGCTCTATTTATTCTTTCTGTTTCTACAATTATATCATCCCTCTGGGATGAAGAAATATACATCCCGATAGGCTTGTCTGCTGCAAGCAGGGATGAAATATTTATAGAAAAATGAATAAAAAAAGCAAATAAAATCCCTTTAGGCTTGCCTGCTGCAAGCAGGGATGATATATAAAAACCTTATTTATTCTGAAATCAAAACAATTGTACCAATTTTGATTGAAAAACATAATCCTTAAGTTGACGCCTATGTGCTTTCGCAGGAATGACAGATTGAAATTTTCAGAAGTTTCTATAAAAGAAACAAAAGTTCAAGTAAAGATCATTCCTTTGGCTGGATTGCAGAGGAAGCAGTAAAAAACTCACGGGAAATTATTGCTGACTTTATTAATGCAAAACCAAATGAAATAATTTTTACTTCCGGAACCACGGAATCTAATAATCAGATAATATTTGGACTTGCAGAAAACTATGGACATTTAAAGAATCATTTTATTGCTACACAAATTGAACATCCTTCTGTCCTGGAACCGCTTAAAATTTTACAGCGAAAAGGTTTTTCCGTTACCTTGCTTTCAGTTGATGAGTATGGCAGAATAAATTTAGATGAGTTGAGATCTGCCATTACAGAAAAAACATTGCTCGTTTCCATTATGACGGCAAATAATGAGATTGGTACAATTCAACCGATTAAAGAAATTGGAGAAATCTGTAAAGAAAATAATGTCTTATTCCATACTGATGCAGCGCAGGCAATTGGTAAAATAGATTTTGATGTAAATAAATTTAATGTTGACTTTACTTCTTTCAGCGCACATAAAAATTATGGACCAAAAGGCGTAGGGGCATTATTCATTAAAGATAAAAATCCTAAAATTAAATTAGCTCCGCTTTTGTACGGAGGCGGGCAGGAAAATAACAATCGACCAGGAACTTTGAATGTACCCGGTATTGTTGGATTTGGGAAATGCATCGAAATATCAAAACAAGTTATGCCGGAAGAAAGCAAACGAATTAAAAAACTGCGTGACAAATTATTAAAAAGTATTACTTCCGAAACTGATGATGTGCATTTAAATGGTCATCCGGTTGAAAGATTACCCAATAATCTTAGTTTAAGTTTTGGGAAAATTAATATCAATTCCTTAATTTTACAGTTGAAAGATATAGCTTATTCAACAGGTTCCGCCTGCGCTTCAGGGGAATCTGAACCCAGTTATGTACTGAAAGCAATTGGGGTAAAAAAGGAACTCCTTCATTCAACTTTTCGTTTTGGTTTAGGTAGATCAACAACTGAAGAAGAGATCGATTTTTGTATAAGTAAAATATCCGGTGCGATTAATAACATAAAGTTACAAATGATCCATTAACAAAATAAACGGAAAGGCATGTTTAAAACTAAAGAACTAGAATTTTTAATGCAGAATGAAGATTTATTTTTCAATTTTCTAAAAGAAAAATACCATGTATTTAATAACTCAAATATTTTTCTTCGCGATATTCAATACGGTGTAGTTAGCTTTTTCGAAAAGCGGGATATAAAACTTAATTTTACACAGGTAGAGAAGTTTTCAGATTCAATAATCTTATCCTTTGAGGAAAAAAATATTTTGAGCAGATTAACAAATAATACCTGGAAAGTAAACTTATCCAAAGAAAATATTGTTGTTAAATCAGAAGCAATAATTTAAAATTATTCTAAAAGGAATAAAATATGTCGGAAGTAACAATTCAAGCTAATGAAATTAACGTAACTTCTAAAGCATTGGACCAGATAAGAAGAATTAAAGAAGAGAACAGCATTCCTGATGACCAGGGATTGCGCATTGGTGTAAAAGGCGGCGGTTGTAGTGGATTATCTTATTCGATGGGATTTGATACAACAGTAAAAGATGGTGATAAGATAATTCAGTTTGAAGAGCTCAAATTATTAGTAGATGGTAAAAGTCTTTTTTATTTAACGGGCACTGAACTGGACTTTTCTGATGGATTAAATGGAAAAGGATTTGTATTCAACAATCCAAATGCTGCTAAAACCTGTGGATGCGGACAGTCATTCGGTGTTTAGCGTAAGCAGTTAAATATTTGTTCTCCGTTTCACCGATTCTCCCATTCCCCGTTTCTTTTTTAAGCGGGTCTTTTTGATGTTATAAATTAGAGGGCATTAATGAAAAGAAGAAATTTTTTATTTTCTGCGGGATTAATCCCATTCGCAGTTACAGCGGATAAATTATCAATTCTTACAAACAAAATTTCAAAAAATATAAATGAAAGGAATAGTAATATGTCTAAGTTCGAATTACCGAAACTCTCCTATGAATATAATGCATTAGAACCTTATATAGATAAAACAACAATGGAAATCCACCACGATAAACACCACGCTGCTTATGTTGCAAACCTGAACAAAGCTGTTGAAGGAAGTGAAATGGAAAAACTTTCTTTGGAAGAACTTATAAAGTCAGTTTCAAAATTTCCTGTGGCAGTAAGGAATAATGGCGGCGGGCATTTTAACCACACAATGTTCTGGGAATTATTAAAACAAAATAATGGAGGCAAACCTTCTGGTATTTTGGGCGATAAGATAAACTCTGATTTTGGTTCTTTTGATGATTTTAAAAAGAAGTTTTCTGATGCAGCCATTGGTAGATTTGGTTCTGGCTGGGCATGGTTAATTTTAAAAAGTGATGGGAAACTTGAAATAACCTCTACGCCAAACCAGGATAATCCCTTAATGGATGTAGTTGAAGTAAAAGGTATTCCAATTTTAACACTCGATGTTTGGGAGCATGCATATTATCTTAAATATCAAAACAGAAGACCGGAGTATGTTACAAACTTCTGGAATGTTGTAAATTGGGATGAAGTTTCCAAAAGATTGCAAACTGCAAGTAAATAATTTCTCTTTCTCCTGAATAATAAAATGCCTGAATGATTTTATATCTTCGGGCATTTTGTTTATTACTACATCAAATCACAGAATCTCAAAGAAAAATATTTTATAATGGTTTGTGATTGATAATCATTTTTCAAATTCGAAATCCGAAACAATAAATACTCAACAATTTCAAATATTTAATTTTCAAAATGTTATAAAAAGTTTAATTGAATTTGATCTTTATAATTTATGTTTGTTTAGGATTTCGGAATTAGGATTTAGTATATAATTCGTTTCGTTCAGCAGTGTAAGATGAAGAAAAAATTATTATATTGTTTTCCAGAAGAAAATGGATTGATCCAAACTAAATGCAAAAGATATTTTTATTTCCACTTCAGCTTGTAATTTTTCCCGGGTCTTTTTATCCCCTTCACATTTTTGAAGAGCGGTATAAAAGGATGATTAATTTATGTCTTGAGACTAACAAGGGATTTGGAATTATTGTAAAAGTTGGAGAAGAAAATGCTAAAGTTGGTTCTTATGTTGAGATTTCCCAAGTGATAAAAAAATATGCTGATGGAAAAATGGATATTATTGTAAAGGGTATTAGAAGGTTTGTAATTGTATCAGTTTCCTTGCACGATGATGGTTATTTAATTGCCAACACTCATCCATATTATGATATTAATTTTGAAATAAGCAAAAAATTGGTGGAAGAAATTTATAATAAATTTGTTGCTCTTATAAATAAAAGTGAATTGAAATTGGATCAATCATTCTGGACAAGTTTATCACATGCACCGATTAAATCATTTAAAATTGCAGAGAAGACTGGCTTAACACTGGAACAGCAGCAAGAATTATTACTAATACAGGATGAATCTTTAAGATTGAATGTTCTAAAAGAGCATCTGGAAAAATTGGAAAAACGTATATCTGAGAGTAAAACAATTAAAGAAATTATAATGAGGGATGGGTTTTTAAATTAAACAATTCTTAAAAAAAAAAATTAATTAAGCATTCGCACTTTTATATTTAGCAGCAATATCAAGCCGGTTTTTGGCACGTCCTAATGCCCCTTCTGCACGTTGAATATCAATATCTTTCCTTGTAAGCAATCTTTTTTGAGCACGATCTAAGGCTTCTTTGGCTCTTTCCAAATTAATATTATCCGGACTTTCAAAAGTTTCTGCAAGGATAAGAACTTTATTTTTATTCACTTCAATTGTACCACCGCTTGTTGCAAAATAATATTCCTTTCCCTCTTCAATTTCAATTTTAATTTTTCCAATTTCCAAAGTACTCATTAAAGGTGCATGATTAAACAGAACCTGGAAATTACCCTTGGTACCGGGAACAGATACTGATTTTACTTTTCCGGAAAAAACAATTTTTTCCGGGGTAATTACTTCTAATTGAAATTCTTTCATCGTTACAAGTTATCCTTTACCAAATATTCTATTTAAGCGTCTTTGCTTTTTCGAAAGCTTCTTCTATAGTTCCAACATACATAAATGCCTGTTCGGGTAGTTCATCACAATCGCCATTGATGATAGCCTGGAAGCTTTTAATTGTATCCTGAAGTTTTACATATTTTCCTTTATAGCCAAGAAACTGTTCAGCAACATGGAATGGCTGACTTAAAAATCTCTCAATCCTTCTTGCTCGTCTAACAGTTATTTTATCGTCTTCAGATAATTCATCCATTCCTAGTATGTTGATGATATCCTGCAAATCTTTATAAGCTTGTAGAATTTCTTTTACTTTTTTTGCAGTCTGATAATGTTCATCACCAACAATTCCTGGTTCAAGAATTCTTGAAGTGGAATCGAGTGGATCAACCGCTGGATAAATTCCTAATTCAGAAATACGGCGGCTTAAAACTGTTGTTGCATCAAGGTGAGAAAAAGCTGCAGCAGGTGCTGGATCAGTTAAATCATCAGCAGGTACGTAAATAGCCTGCACTGATGTAATAGAGCCTTTATCAGTTGAAGTGATCCTTTCCTGCAATGCGCCCATTTCAGTGGCAAGATTAGGCTGATAACCCACTGCAGATGGCATACGACCAAGCAATGCACTAACTTCAGAACCAGCCTGCGTGAATCGGAAAATGTTATCAATAAATAATAGTACGTCTCTTCCCTCTTCATCGCGAAAATATTCTGCCATGGTAAGAGCAGTTAAGCCAACACGTAATCTTGCTCCCGGTGGTTCATTCATCTGACCAAAAACCAAAACTGTTTTAGCTAAAACTCCGGATTCTTTCATTTCAAGCCAAAGATCATTTCCTTCGCGTGTTCTTTCACCAACACCGGAAAATACAGAATAACCACCATGCTCCTGTGCTATGTTATGGATTAGCTCTTGAATAATTACTGTCTTTCCTACTCCAGCACCACCAAACAATCCTGTTTTACCACCACGCGTATAAGGTTCAAGAAGATCAATAACCTTAATTCCGGTTTCAAACATTTCTTGGTTGGTAGAAAGATTTTTAAACTTTGGAGAAGGACGATGTATTGGGTATCTTAATTTAGTCTTTATTTCAGTTCCTAAGCCATCAATTCCATCACCGATTACATTTATCAACCTGCCTAAAGTTTCTGGTCCCACGGGTACTGTAATTGGTCCGCCTGTATCAAATGCTTTTGTTCCTCTAACTAAACCATCGGTGCTATCCATTGCCACTGCGCGAATGCGGTTTTCGCCAAGATGCTGTTGAACCTCAACAATTAAAATTTCATCTTTTCCTTCTACAGTTTTGCGTGGAATTTTAACTGCATTATTTATACTTGGTAAATAACCTTCCTGAAAATCGATATCAACTACAGGACCTATAACCTGAACTATTTGACCTTCCATATTGCTCATTTTTCACCTTAAATTTCGAATTAAACTTGTGATAATTTAACGAAAGACTATTTTTTTTCCAAAGAAGCTGAGGAAAATTATTTAAGAACTACAAATTTTTTCGCCTGAAATTTGTTTTGATACGTAAGTTTAAAGAAATATATACCGCTTGAAAGACTTGCTTTACTATCAGAGGGATTTGAAGCATTAAAATCCATTACATTCTTACCTTTTTGAGAATACCCGGAATAAACAGTTGCTACCTTTTCACCAAGCATATTAAAAACAGATAAGTCAATTTCTCCACTTGATGGCAGATAAAAAGAAATTGTAGTAACCGGATTAAAAGGATTTGGGAAATTCTGGAAGAGAATGAAATCATCCGGAATGTTACCAGCTTTTCCTGCATCAACATCTGTTATTACTGGAACAACAAATCGTGTTGTTCCGCCAAGCTCATTATATCTTTTCTTAAATTCCTGCAGATACTGGTTTGCAATTAATGCATCATGAATAATTAAAGTGTTCTCATCATTTTTTTCATTAGCTGAAGCGGACCAATTATGTGAACCAGTAATTACAATTGGATCTGATTTAGTTAGGGAAGCATCAACTATTCCATACTTATGATGAAGAGTGGCTGATTGGTTATAATCAAATACTTCTGCGAATGTTTTCAGATTGGTGTATTCTGAACCACTGTCGTTAATATTATCAATTATTCCTCTAACATCTTTAGCTTTGCTTTGATTTGCATCTCTGATCGCGTAAAAAATGCTGTTGCTTGTAAACGTCATTTGTGCAAAGAAGATTGAAGTATCCGCAGTTTGCATAGCATTTACAATCCTGGATTCTGTTTGATCTGATGGACTGAAATATAAATAAACTTCTCTTCCACCAATATTGAAAGAATGAATTGTATTATCACTTTTAAAAGGACCAAATTTAGCAGTTGCAGCATTTGGAACATCTCCATTGCTTCCCCACATTTCTTCAAACTCAGTTGTGTACGCAGAAGCCAAAGTTGGATCATTTATTTCCAAGGCACTGTTTTTCCATGCTAATTCGTTTGAAGTAACATTCCAGGAACCTGTCCACACCCAATCATTATTTGGGTTATCATCCCGCTCATCAAAAATAAAAAATTTGTTATGCATTAAACCGTCAATCGCCGGGCGCTGACTCATCTTTATTCCTGCATTTAAAAGCAATTGCATAGAAGATTGGGTTGTTCGGTTATCGTAAACAATTCTAACTTTAACGCCTCGGTTCTTTGCATTGATTATAGCAGTCGCAATATCATTCAATCCAAAAAAGCTATAAACTGCCATATCAATTGATGATGTTGCAGAATTTATTCTATTTAAAAGTTTGGCTGCAAAATTAATGTTTCCATTTGCCTTGTTTCCAACTATTGCAACTGTTGTATCTACATCAAAATTAAAATAAACGTTTATAGTCCCAGTCTGTGGATTAGAAGATGATGTACTGGCGCTTTGCAAACTGCTTTCACTTGTTCCGGCAGCATTAGTTGAGTATACCTTAAAATAATATTTTGTTAATGGTTTAAGATTGATTATTGCTACCGAATGTTGAGTTGTATCTTCATTTACAACCACGGAATCCAATTCCAGTAAAGTTGTTAATCCATATTTAACTTTGCTGTTTCCATTCCTGGCAGTGGAAAAATATACTGAAAATGAAGTTGAATCAATTTTAGCAGCTACAACAGAATTCATTATTATTGGTCTACCATCATCAATAATATCTTGCCTGAATCTTGGAATTATTTGATATCCTGAATTGTATGGTTGATTTACAAGATATTGTCCAACAACTCCAATTAAGTCAACTGAACCAGATGGTATTGGTGTTCCAACAAGCGTAGTAACATCCTTATCGGAATAAATAACTAATGAACCGGTAGCATCACTTATTGTATAAGTTTTATTTCCTTCAAAATTACCGGTACCTGAAATAGTAGCATTATTAACGCGCACAATCTGGCTTTCAAATTCCTCATATCCATTCCATTGCTGGTTTTTAATTTGGGATAATGTAACGATGAGAGTATCGAAATGAACATTTGATTTATGTTTAAGATAAGATGAACCAGCCTTAGTGAAGTTTAATTCCGCCAAACCATTATATTGTGTTAAAGTAGAAATAACAGTTACTGAATCTCCTATCTTTACTTCATTTGCAAAACTACTTCCATAAACTGCCATAGCTCCGGAGTTATCCTGTATAGTCGCTGGTCCGGCAGTTCCAAGTTGATTTGACGAAGTTACAACACCGGTAACTTTAAACACCTTATCTAAATCAATAGGAATACCGTTGGAATTATTGTTTTTTAGATTTGCAATTGGAACTAAGTCCTGGGAATAAAGAATTGAAATAAGAGAAATAAAGAGTGCTAAGATTTTAATCTTCAATCAATTTATCTCCGTTGAAAGAATGAAGCGGAGAATACGATTATTTTCAGTATCGGCTACATAAAGTGTTTTATCAAATATTGCAACGGCGTGTGGACTTTTGAATACAGTTGGACCACCGAATGACTGAAGTTCTTCCCCATAAACGCTAAATTTAAAAACACTATCCTTCTGAGCGTCTGCAATAAAAATATTTCCAGAACCATCAATGGCTACATCTTCAGGGCTTCCAAATCTATTTACCTGCATCATTGCAGCATTGGATGGAGAAAGTTTATTAACATAACCGGAAAAATCAGCAGTCTCCACATATTGCAACCATTGCGTTTTAAAGCTATTGTTGCCAACCATCGTCATAATAAAATCAACATTTCTTTTATCGAAGGATGTAAGTGAACTTATTTTGTTTGCAGATAAAATACCTGTTCCTTCCGGAGTAAGTAAAGGCACTCTTCCAATAAGTGTGTCTGTTTTGGATCCGTTCAATAATACTTTTTTATGGAAAACTAATATTGAATTATCAGGATCGATGGGACTATCATTCTTGGGACCTTTTCTACTAACATAAAATGAGTTATCAAAGAATGCACAAACACCTGTATACTCTCTTCTCTTAACTTCAAATAAAAAACGAAAATCATCTTTGGTTGGAAGAATCCTTGTTATTGGTGCTAAGGTAATATTGTGCCCAACTGGTACCAAATCTATTTTATAAACAGCACTAACGGATTCTGTAATTCCGTTTACAAGAGTATCGAATTGAGCGCAAACAATCAGATTAAGCTGGTAATCCTGCGCTAAAGCTACCGGATGTTTAACGGGACATTTACCCAAAACCTGCCCAGCTAAATTCAACATAACAATTTGATCGTTATAAGTATCGGCAACATAAATAAATGGTTCTCTTCCAATAATGATATCTTCAGGTTTGTTAAAACCAGTCCAGTCAGGATTTAGTTTTATATAAACAGTATCACTCAATTTACCGCCAGCCGCAGGAACCGAATTGGTAATTTTGTTTAAATCCAATTTTTCATTTGAACAACCGCCCACTAAAATTAATGCAAATAAGAAAAGAAGAGAAAGTTTTTTCCGCCTGGCAGATTTAATTGATTTATTTATAAAATTTTTAATCATGTTTTTATGTTGAATGCTGATCAATGTTAAAATAAAATTCTTTTTTATAATCCCAGAATAATTGAAAACCTGTGTGCAGAGCCAAGTTTTGTAAAATTAGCATAAGCGTAATCGAAATTAACCTCTGCAATACTTAAAGGAATTTTTACTCCAGCGCCAAACGAATAATTTTGTTCTTCCACATTAAATTTATATCCGCCTCTGAGGAAAAAGGAATTCCTAAATTTATATTCTGTTCCAAAAGAAACGTTTTCACTATTATCATTAGGATGATTGAGCTGAATTGATGTGGTAACCTCATGATCATCTGACTTATAAGGTTCAAAAGCAAAACCAATTCTAAACATAGTTGGAGGAGAGAATGACTGCCAATCCGATTTTTTTCTTTTTCCTACAAGCACTACTTCTCCATCAGGAGCAAGATTGTTTCCAAAGTTTGTAACTGCAACTGCAAATCGAGTTGTACCTAAACCAGTCCAATAAAGGGTACCTAAATCAATCATAACTCCGCGCATTTTTAATTTATCAAGTGTTTCCTCAATATATCTTACCGTTCCACCAAAACTAAATTGTTCAGTCATTTTTCTGGAATATGTAAGTGCTAAAGCAATATCTCCAAAACTAAAAAACTCACCGGTACCAAAAGGCATAAATTCCGTTGTAACTTTCATGTCTTTCATATGTAGCGAAGTTAGTGAAACTCCAACCGCATCATTAGAAGATAAATGATAAACTGCACCTACAAACTCATGTTTAACATCTATCAACCATTCGTTGTGAGAAAAGATCACTTCATCTTTATTAGATTGTACTAATCCGGCAGGATTCCAGTATAAAGCAGATGCATCATTAGCGACAGCAATAAACGCATCACCCATTGCTGAAGCTCGTCCTCCTACACCAATCTTTAAAAATTGTGCTGTGGAAATTCCTGCACGCTGACCACCAAGCGTCGGGAACAATTGAGCTTTTGATTCAGCTACAAATAAAATGATAAATAAAACTAAAAATATTTTTTTCATACTCTATTTTTTTCTTCGCAACCAATTTTCTAAAGGCAAATTCGCTTTAGTAAATTGATAACTAAGGTTTTAAAATCTTACACTCATTCCTATCTTTACATTCCTTTTTGTTAGATAACGTGCCGGGTTATAAGGATATGCAGAAATAGGTGCTTGCAAATCAGGATACATAGGATCATTCCAGGAATTAGGAACTGGATCGCCGAACTCATACGCTTTACCGGTAACAGGATTTATTATAGCTGAGTTTTTAGTATCCAGCAAGTTGTTAACTTCCAGAAAAACCGAAAACTTTACACCCGCAAGTGAAAAGTATTTTTCAAAATTCACATCAAGCCAATACCAGTCATCACCAATTAAAGCATATCTATTCTTCCTGTCGGTATCATATTCAGGTCGTCCGTCACTGCCATAGGTACCAGTAAAATATGAAGCAGTATATCGTTTACCCGATTGATAGAAAAATCTAAGATAAATATTATAATCGTCAAGGATTCCACTGCCGATTCCAAAAACTGGTTCACCCTTTTCTACATAAAATGAAGTTGATAATGATCCAGTAAAGGGTTTATCCCAGGGAGTGTATTCTTCTTTTATTGATTCATCAAGATCGCCCCTGATAACTAACGCGCTTTCATCTGCAGATGAACTTTTTCCTGTGATAATTGCATATGAAAATGAAGCAACACCATTGAACCATTTGCCAACTCTTTTCCTGTATTCCAATTCCAAGCCGCGCGAACGTGCATAATCCTGGTTTGTATAAGTTACAAAACTTTGTGTTGCAAAACGGGCAGAAGTTATTTTTGCAGATCGAGTTGAGATATAATCAAAAATATCTTTATAGTATGCAGTTATTGTAAGAACATCATTCTCAGAAAATTGTGTCTTTAATCCTAATTCGTAAGCGACTGTTGTTTCAGGATTCAAATTAGGATTGCCAAATTTTTGAAAAGATGATTTAGCGGAAGTTGGATTCAACTTTGCATAAACGAACTGCGGCTTAGGCCACTTGCTAAAGTGTCCATATGAAAAGAATAAAACTTGGTTATCAGAAATGGGATGTGAAATTCCAAGTCGTGGACTCAACCTTGCTTTAAATCTTCTATTTCCAAACCACCCATAAGAATTATCTTTATACTCTTTGCGTATCTGATCCGGTATTGTAATTACATCCGGGTTATCAACTGCATCATCAACATACTTACCGGGGAACCAATAATCCATTCGCAAACCGAAATTCAAAATCATACCACTAAAGTTGATATTATCCTGTGCATAAAAAGAACCAGTAGCAGGATAAACTTTGTAATAATCATTATTCAATCCAAGCGTTCCGATCCAGGGTTTATAAATATCAAGCAACTGCATTTCTGTAATAGATAAACTGAATCCAGCTTTAAATTTATTTTTTTCATCGAAAAAGCTTGTCAGATCACCTCTAAATGATACTTCATCATAATGATGGTCGTGCCAGGTATAAGGATTTCCAACATCCCAAAAACCATCACCAGGTATAACTCCAATTGTATCCCGATTCTGATTATAATACTCTATCGGGAAATTGGTAATATCTTTAGGTTCAGCATACTCATTAAAATTCTTTCCATTTGCATCAGAGCGTAAATGCGTAAAATATTTTCCGAGCTTCAATTCATAGAAGGTTTTCTGGTTAAGTGTGTGCGTCCAAGTGATTGTATGATAAATATTATTATGAGTGTAAACGTTTGCGTTATCCAGGATATTCTGAAATTCATATTGATAACCAGGACTTGGTTCTATGTATTCAAGATTTGATTGAAGTGATTGGGAATTTTGATTTATATCCACTGACTGATTGAAAGAATAAATTAATTTCATTGTAGGCGAAATTTTGTAAGTAAGTTTGCCAAGACCAAACCAGCTATTTTCTTGCCGCGGTGAAAATCTCGATCCATTAAAAATTGATGAAACTATTCTATCAGCTGTTGTTTTATAGTAACCTTGGGTAATCCCATCGCTAAGTCCAACATAAAAACTTGTGAAAAAAGAAAGTTCACCAGGAATTTGTAATCCGAGTGCAGGTAAAACAAAACGAGTAATTGGCTCAGGTCCGCTCAAGTTAGCTTCAAGTACTTCATAATTAAAAACATGATCAGATGATTTATTCCCAAAATTATCGCGTTTATAAGAAACATAACCGCGGAAATTATCACCACCTTCTCTGGTTTTTACATTTACAATTCCAGAAGTTGCCTGACCAAACTCAGCATTAAATCCACCAGTAATAACTTCAATCTCTTCAATTGAGTTTGCACTTAACTGCAAACCGAATCCTGTTCCCGAAAGCGGATCCTGAACGGAAACACCATCAAGCAGGAAAGCATTTTCATAACTCCTGCCACCGCGGATATGTATTGCATTATCCGATTTTACAACACCTGATTGCATGGAAATAATATCGTTCACATTTTCAACCGGCGCCATCTCAATATCATCCCTGGAAATTACTTTTTTACTTTGAGTTTCTTCAACATCAACTAACGGTTTTTCCCCAATGATAATTACATCTTTATCCATCGTTAGAGCAGTTTCAGATAACTTAACATCCAGCATTTTAGTTTTATTAGCTTCTATTTTAATTCCAGTAAACTGTGTTGTTTTGTAGCCAATAAAAGAAACCTCTACGTTAAAAGTACCTTCCGAAACATTATTGATTTGGAATTTTCCATTTACATCGCTTACAGCACCGTAATAAGTTCCTTTCAAAACAACGTTAACACCAGGCAATACTTCATTGGTTCGTTCATCAATTATTTTTCCTTCAAGTTTTCCTTTTTGCTGCGCAAAAGAAATGAAAGAAACAATTACAAGCAATATGGAAATTAAATATTTCATCATGGTGTTAAACCAAAATCTTCAAAAAATACTTTTTCTAAAAGTGTTTTTACATTTGTTTGTATTGCATTAGTCTTGGAGAGCGGTAAACCAATAAAGAACAACTTTTTATCCAGACTTCTGAATCCAATAGTTTTATTCAAAGTAATTTGAGTGCTTTCTACATTATAAACTGGAATAGCACTAGAAGGAATTGGGTAAAATGTTCTTACTCTAAAAATTGTTGTGTTTGTTTTAAGAGGTGGATAATTTAAAATTGCCTCACTAACTAAAACATTGGTATTAGGAAAAAGTGAATTTGTAAAACTCTTGCCATTTGAAGTTCCCGCGGAATCAATCGGAAGAAAATTCTGAAGATCTTGCTGCTCTATTGTCTGAGGAAAGATCATTGAGAATGCAATCTTACCGCCTGCATCCATAAATTTTCTAACTGATACAGATGTTAGTGAAAGGCTTGGATTGTTATCCGTATACCAGAAAATATATTTAAACATTTTAACTGTTTCCAGGAATGTAACGCTTTCATAAGGAACTTTATTCTTAAATATATCCCAGACATCATACTTACTTTTTAAACTTCCATTATTTAATGAATCGAACATCACCCGGTAAAATGAAGGCGAATTATCAACTGTCTGATAATCATCAATAACTAACATTTTGCCAGATGGCTTTTTTACATACCAATTTTTAGGTTCCTGTGGCAAAGAAATGAATTTACTCTTTGCTCCAGAAATATCTTCTGCCTGAATATAAATTGTATTATTGCCGTTAAGTTTAATTCCAGTTAACTTTTCGGCAACAACATGACTTTCTGAACCATTGATCAAAACCTCAGCTTGAGCATCATTGTTGCTAAAATCTTTTACCCGGATCAGAATCAATCTGGTTGAACCCGGTAAGGATAAAGATTTATTTGTATCATTTACTGCAACATTAATCCTGGTAATAGTTTCATTTCCATCAATATCTTCTGCATCCCAACCAAACGTCATAACCGGAAAGGAAGTATCCGGAAGAACCGTTAAACTACTCCAGGTAATTTGCGGGGCTGAGTTTTTAATAGGAAATTTTAATTGAGCTGGTACCGGATCAATTGTACCAACATCAAAAAAAGTTTCACCGGCATCATAAGTACCATTTCCGTTTTTATCGATGAATGGTTCTGGTCCAAAATTAATTCCGTTTTGATTTACTTCCTGATCGTATACACCATTGCCGCTGTTATCCACAGAAGCAACTTTGAATGTATAGTTTGTATCGGAAGCACCAATCTGAAGTGCAAATGTGCTGTCGTTGCTTTTTGTAAATGACCAATGAACGTTATCCCAGGTAAAATAGTAACCTACAATCAAACCGTCCGGGTCATCGCCCCACCATCTTACTCTAAGTTTACTCTGCTGCTTGGAAATATCCTGATCCGGGAAAAGCGAAATAAAAGTATCTGGTGCTTTATTACCAAAAACTGAATCAGTTACTTTTTCTTTGCAGGAAAAAAAGAAAACTGTAGAAACGAATAAAAACGTAAACAGTAAAAATTTATTCATAAAATATTTTTTAAATCACACATCTTCCCCTCCGATATGGGGAGTGGAAGATAGTGAAGGCATTTTACTTATTTAATCAACATCATTTTTTTAACCAAGTTAAACGATCCAGCCTGAATTTTGTATAAATACATTCCGGTTGTTAAATCATTAGCGCTAAACATTACTTTATAACTGCCGGCATTCTGGTATGAGTTAACCAAAGATTTAACTTCCTGACCAAGCATGTTAAATATTGTAATCCTTACAAATCCAGCTTGTGGAATTGAATAAGAAATAGTAGTTGATGGATTGAAAGGATTTGGATAATTCTGCGCCAGCAAATAGCTCATTTCTTTATTTGAATTATTATCGACAGCACTTGGAACGTAGCCGGTAAAGTCATCATTCTTTCTTGGAACAAGTTTGTAATTACTGAATGATTGCCATAGAACACCAGTCATACTTGCAAATTTATCGGTTAAAAGAAGTTGAACGCTTTCTGTTTGAGCTAATGCAGCATCCCATAAATTATGGTAATAATGATTACCATCCTGTAATTCAACCCGCGTATTAATTTTGGAACTATCTGCAACTAATACTTCGCCATAGTTATAATTACCAGTAACGTTTGGTCCAGAATTACCATCAGCATTATCATCTGTTACTTCAATATTTTTATACTTGATTAAAACACCTTCCCATTTTTCTGCGCTAAGTACCCCATTTGCTTTGGCAGCAATGTCCGCAGTTGAAACTTCAACAGGTTCAGGAATTTTATCGTTTGTTGAATTTACAACTATTTGGCTGATTGAATCGATCCTGGTGTTACTGTTATTTTCAGTAACCAAACCAGATACCGTTATGTTATCACCTCTTCTTAAATTAGGTGTTTTATCTGCATCAAAAAGCCAAATTCCACTCCACGGTCCATTTCCATTTTGAATATAAACTCTTGCACCTGCTGAACCACCATCACCATTTATGTCAGAAGTATCAGCTGTAACAACTCCGCTTACTGTAACATGATAATTATTGAATCCACCATATCCACTTCCAAACGGACTATATTGAACGTCCTGAATATTCAATGATCTGTTCAACACCAAGTAAAAATAATTTCCTTTAACAGTGTCAGTTGGATTCATAGACCAATTACCTGTATTGTCATATGCTTTAACAAAGAAACTTACAAGTGAGGAATCTTTCACACCAGGAATTGTTCCTTTTAATAATGTAGAATCTGTCATTTTAGACATTGCCACACTATCATACGCACCGCCATTTACTTTGTAAAATACATATGCTTCTTTAACCCAACCATCAGGATCTTTTACTACTGCTGAAATATCAACTGGTTGATCAGGTGCAATAACATCAATATTTCGTTTCAACGTTGCAATAGACGGTGGGTAAACTGATATTTTCATATCATCAGGATAAACTGGCACCAAATAGAAACCATCCGCTCTAATCGTCATAATTCCTCTGATGTATTCTAAAACAGTACCATCAGTTGGGGGATTAAAATCTCTTAATTTGTGCACTCTGGAAGTGAAAAAGCCTGACTGATCATAAACAAAAACTCTATTCCCATTGCCATCATTTAATACAAAAGTAATACTTCCGGTACTTCTATCTGATGTAGTAACATTTTTAAATTGAACATACATTTCTTCATATTTTGTAGCATCATATTTCATTAAGCCATTTTCAACACAATCCGAAATATTTAATAAAATTGGTTCAGGTCGTTTTGGTAACTGATCAATAATATTAACCGGTATTACTGGTGCAGTAACAAGTTCAAACTGCGTGCTTTGATTGTACTGATTTACTTTTCCGGTAAACTCAACAACCTGTGCTGTATCAACAAGATCGAAAAATGTACCCTGTAATGCTGTGGAAGTATCCATTTGCAAAACATTCAAACCACCCCAGGGTTCGCCTGAAGCATCCTGAATATAAATCGACCATCGGGCACCAGCCGCAATAACTCTTCTCCGGTCAAGGGTAGGATCTACAACCGGTCTAACTATCACAACGCCTCTAACTCTTACTGTATCACCTTGTAATGGTGAATTGTAAAAATGCGGAGGGACATTGAGAAGTGAATCGGGAACGAATTGAATATCGTGAATTGTAACTAAAGGATACTCAGTTTGGGCAAAAGTACTGAGAGCCAATAGTATGATAAATAAAAATAGTAATCGTAGTTTCATTTATTCTCCTAAAAATATTTTTTTATTTTTCGCCATTTTGTTACAATCTTTTTTAAAGTGCTGTAAAAAAATGATTTTATTATTTAATTATCAAAAACTTTCCGGTTTTAATATCACCGGTTGCATTATCTTTTACAGTGAACAAATATAGACCAGTTGCAATTGCCTGGTCGTTATCGCTGATTAAATCCCATGCATGTTCTCCACCAGCCATTACCTGGTTTCCATCTTTGGCATATGTTTCAAACCAGCGTAAATCACTTCCATTACTTTTTTGGTCATGTTCTATTCTTTTAATTACATCACCGGAAAGAGTATAGATAGTAACTTCACAGGCAGCAGGCAAATTGTAAAAATAAATCTTTCTTAGTCTTTCAGAAGTACCATCCCAGTACGCATTGCCATAATAGGGATTAGGGTAAACTCCAATCTCAATATTTTTATCAGAAGTTGCTGGCGTTCCTGGTAAAACTCTTTTCGCATTTGCCAGAACACTCGATTCAAGACTGCCAAGATTATTCGTTGGATCACCTTCATCAAATGCAGTTACAGAATATGTATATTGCCAACCATTCAGGAGATTATCAATTTCAAACTTGTAGTAGAATGTATCAACGGTACCTTTTTCATTTGGTAAAATAACAGGTGCAGTTAATTTAGCATACTCAAATCCGGTATTATAACCGATTGAGTTTCCAATACTATCAAATTCTGCAACTTCAATAAACGAGTTTTGAAGATTCTGGGCAGAAGTTAAATCGTAACCGGCATTTGTTCTGTAAACTCTAAAACCTTCAAAATCTTTTTTCCCGGAGATTGGATCTACAGATGATTCTGAACGTTTATTCCAATAGATTAAAACTTTTTGATTTTCTGGTATCACTCTAACTACCGGTGGAATTGGCGGTGCTGGTAAAATGTATCTGGTAATTTTGCCATCTCCATCTAAGTCCTCCCCGTCATCAAGAATTCCGTTTCCATTTTTATCTTCACCGTTATACGCACGCAATGCCCACCCGGCATTGGAATTAAGATTTTTCTTTTGTTCCGGGGAATCGAGCGCAGGTGAATCAGGTCCAAACTTTTTTGCACAGACAATTGCAAATACAATGTTTACAGAATCACCAGGAGCAATTTGATGAACAGGTCCGGCGGAAATCATAAGAGACCGGTTACTTGGTACTTTAAGGTCAGCAGGTTTTATACCTTTTCCAAACCGGTTATTACCTCCAAAATATCCCATTAATTTTCTAAATCTATCGTTATCATTCTGAGGAGCAAAGAAGTTCAGATCAGTTGTATTTCTAAATTGCCAGCTTACAAAGCTTGCGCTATCTCCGCTAACATTTGAACCGAGGTACTGAATTCCCACATAACTATCCGTAAATCCAATATCTCCAGCCGCATCAAACTCATATGCAATCTTTAATGAATCTGCATAACCATCGCCGCCTTTACTAAAAAATGTTCCTCCGGATCGCGGTGAAGTTATATTTGTATTTCGAACAACTGCATCTGTCCATAAACCAACATAAACACTATCTATGTATTTCTTACTAACATTTTTAATCCAGTAATTCATTATTACAAAAAAATTGGCAAAGGAAAAATTCCAGGCATAGCACTCCTGATGAATGGATAGACCAAGCGGCGAATGATCAACAATCAATTCACCATTTGAAAGAGCCATATTTGTATCAACATAATCCATTACAAAATCCTGGTGAGAAATTGCATTAGGATTGAAAAACTTTGAATCAAGTAAAGAAGATCGTTCAATTACCACGCTGCCAGGATTGTTTGTAAATTCAAATCCACCGCCACGCGCAGAAACAGATGCAGCATCAACTGCCCCGGTTGTAACATAAGGACCACTTCTTCCATTTCCATCTGCATCTCTGCTGATAAAACCACCAATCCAAAGTCCACCATCAAAAATATGTTCTATACCACTTCCAAGAGGATATTCGCAAGATGGCTGATCGGGCCAAAGACTAAAGCCATGTCCGTATGTACCAAAGTTTGTAACGGTTAATCCAATGTTACCGATATTAGTGTATTTTGAATTATCGTCATCGAGAACCTTATTTAATTTTTTATCTCCATCATCAGGAAAACGAAATGCAACAAGTAAGATACAGGTTAGAATGAGCGATATTTTTGATTTCATTAAAATATGTTTATCTCGCAGTTTTATTTTTTCAGCGGAGGGAAAAATAAGGATAAAAGAACTATGTATCAACTAAAATATTAGAGATAAAATTTTGCTGTAATTACACTTGTTTTACAATAAAATCTTTTCAAAAACTCGGAGTTGCATAACCTCATTAATTCCGTAAAAAGGTTATAGAAAATCTTTTTATATTTTTAACTATATTAAAACAGTTGTTCAAAAAAAAGTTTTATTTGAAGTAATTATTGAATATTATGGCAAAAATCATTTCATTCCTACTTACCACAAGTTTTATATTTGCCCAGGGATTTATTTATAAAGGTGAGATTGGTAAATTTACTGATGCTTCTTCATTTTCCTACAGCCAATCCGGGTTCTTTTATATCGCTGATAAGAACACTAACGAAATTTTTAAAATTGATACATTAGGAAATACAATAAAATATATCGGTGGTTACGGTTGGAAAGAATCTGCTTTTGACGAACCGGTCTATATTTTTTCTACAACTCTAAATGTATATGTAACAGATAAAAACAATCATCGGATACAGATTTTTGATCGCGACTTGAACTTCATTTCCCAATTAAAGAAAAAAAATGTTGATTCTAAAGAAAACATTCCAGATACGGAAATTTTCGGTTATCCACTATGCTGTGTCCTTTCCACTATGGGAGATTTCTTTGTTCTTGACTCTGAAAACAAACGAATTTTAAAATTTGATGGTCTTGGAAATTCTCTTCTTCAATTTGGTGGATATGATGCTGGAAAATACTCGTTGTCAGATCCAGAAAACATGGCTATTAGTTCAGATAACAAAATATTCGTGTTGGATAGTGACAATTTGATAATATTCGATCAGTTTGGAAATGGATTAGCAAAAATAAAGCTTAGTGAAAATTATACCCGGATAAACATTAATTTCGATCAAATGGTATTAAATAACAAAACAAAAATTCTTTTCTCTTCCATAGATGAAAAAGGATTTGAGCTAAAAAATCCAGTGCTTATAGGATATGATTTAAATGATGAAATAGTCGATTGCTTATTGGTAGGCAAAAATTTGTTTTTGTTAACAAAAAATCAAATAATTGTATTTAAAAAAGAAAAAGGCTGAAACCAGCCTTTTATGAAACTGCTTTTATTACTTTATTGCCTTTAAGGCAACTTGTACAAACTTTCAATTTTTGTTTTCTTCCATCAACAACAGCATTAACTTTTTGTAAGTTCGGCAACCACCTTGTCTTGGTTTTATTATGCGCGTGACTTATGTTATGCCCTGTTATTGGTCCTTTACCACAAATTTCACAAACACGAGACATTGATTCTCCATTTTTTTTATTCAAATATACAACTTATTTTAGTTCTATACAAGAAATTGAAACATGACATTTAAACACAAATTCAGATCAAATATATCAATCAAATTATTTTTTTTCTTTTTAATTTCAATTTGGTGCATCGGATTTATACTTCCAATTTATTATCCTCAGCTTTACCCTGCGCTTAATTTAATTTATAGAAATGTTTGTCATCAGAATTCAGCAAAAACTATTTTCGTTGGAAAAACTCATTTGCTGGTTTGTTCACGTTGCACCGGCATTTATTTGGGTTCAATGATTTCATTATTTCTGCTTTTATTTGTTTCAAATTTTAAATTGCAGACAAAATTTTTCTTTTTGGCTTCGGTACCAATTATTCTTGATGTTTTTTCTTATTCAGTTGGCATTTATAATTATTCTTTAACAATTGCTTTTATTACTGGATTTGTTTTCGGTTCTGCAGGAATTATTTATATTTGGAGCGGCATTGAAAAATTATTAACAGAATTAAACACAAGAGACAACATTGAATAAATTTCTTCCAGCCATAGTTTGTGGATTTGCCGCAGGTGTATTGAACATTGTTCCATTTGTAAAAAATTTTACTTGTTGTTTAATAATTCCTGCTGCAGCGGTTTTTTCATTAATTCTTTATCAGAGATCAACAAAAAATTTTGATGTTTTGAAAGCTGGCAAATGTGTTGTTTTCGGTTTATTAACAGGAGTTTTTGCTGCCTTATTCGGCTCTACATTTGAAATTATAATTGTATTCGTAACCAAAACAAGCGATATTTCTTCAACTTTACCTGAAGTGGAAAAGATGATTAAAGATTTACCAGCTAGTCCCATCTGGAACGAAGTTATGAACTTGTTATATAAAATTTCTGATGAAATTAAACAAAGCGGTTTTTCCATCCTATATACTATTTCCATTTTTACCAGTAGTCTTATTGTAAATTCTATATTTGGAATGGTTGGCGGTTTAATTGGAATGCAGATTCTTAATAAGAGAATTAAAACAAAATCCTGATAATCTAATTTTGAGTAATAAATGATTTCTGCGTTTATATTTTTTGCCCATTTGATTTTTATTACATACATATTCACAAAAAAATGGCAGACAGAATCCTTATCAGCTGCATTTGTTAATGCAGCATTAATAATCATCTTATTTACGGTAGGTTGGTCTATAACGGGAATGATTGCAAAGGCTTTAATGGAAAAACAGGGATTCGGGCTTTACTTCGATCGGGATACATTCTCCCTTACTCTACTTGCTATCGGTGAATTATTTTTTTTCAGAATGTATTATGGAAAAGATGTTTCTACTTTAAGCGATACGGAAATACAATAACCGCAGTTTGGTCGAATTGTTTCTTACTAGCGGGTAAAGGTTCAAATCTCCACTGTCTCAAAGAATTGATTGCTGTGTTTTCAAGTCTGCTGTCTGATTTAATTAATGGTATTATATTTCCTACCGTTCCATCCGGTAAAATTGTAAACTTTAACTTAACATCAATTTCTTTGGAAACACCTTCTGGATATTTTGGTAACATGAAACTATAGATCTTTCTAATTCCCTTTCCTCCAAAATCAATATCATATCCAAAACCTGCTGGACCTTCACCCCCCGCCCCAATTGCCTTACTTGAAGTCTTCGATGGTTTATTTGTTTCACTATTTTTTTCAGATATATTTTCTGATTTATCCTTCTCTTTATTTTTATCTGGTTGCGTAATAACATTTTCATCTTCAGTGTTTTTTGATTTTGCCAGAACAACTTCTTTCACTTCCTGATTAATATTCTTGGTTTTTTCCGCCGTTGTTGATTCTTGAATTGGACCCAGTTCTGTCCCCTTTCCCCCGGATGGATTACCAGATCCGAAACCTCCAAAACCTAATTCCAAATATTCTCTTGGCGAATATTCAATTGATAATTTTATAAAATAGAAAAGTATTACCAAAAGAATATGGAATCCAACTGAAGCTGCGTATGAATTATTTCTAACACTAAAGTACGTCATTTCTGAACTTCTTTTTCTGTTTCAATAGTGAATTTTTCTATCCCTACACCTTTTGCCGCATCCATAATTTTTATGATTAACTCGATCTGAACAGTTTTATCTGCACGAAGAATAAGATTATTCTCTTTAGTTTGAGCTTTTAATAAACTTAATCGTGAAGAAAGTGCTTCCAAGGTTACTTCCTCTGCACCCAAAAATATTCTGCCATCAGAAGTAACCGTTGCAATCATTTTAGATGGTGCAGATTGTTCAATTGTTTTTGAGCCCGGCAATTTTACTTTTACTCCGGAGTGCATAACAAACTGCGATGTTAAAAGAAAATAAATTAGCAGTAGCATTACAATGTCAGTCAATGATGAATGACTAAATGCTGCTAACGGTTTATTTGTTACTTCAAATTTCATAATTAACCCTCAAGGTCAAGTTCAATTTCTTCATCATTTCTGTTTATTTGCATTGTTGATTCTTCAATAACATCCACAACATCCGCAGATACAAATTCCATCTGTGCTACTAATTTATTAATATTGCTTAGATAGTTATTGTAAAAGATTAACGCAATAATTCCTACAATTAATCCATAGACAGTAGTTATTAATGCTTCCCAAATGCCACCGGCAAGATCAGCAGGTGTAGCTGCTCCCTGAAGTTCCTGCAAAGTCATAAAGGCAGAAACCATTCCAGTAACTGTACCTAAAAATCCTAACATTGGTGCTACACCAGCAACAGTTGCAAGAATTGTTAAACCTTTTTCCAGTTTTGGAATTTCCTGTCTTCCAGCATTTTCAATCGCTTCTCTAACGCGCTCATGCCCAAATTTGTATTTGCGTAAACCCTTGCGGATCATATTAGCAACGGGAGTTTTTTCTTCCAAACATAGTTGAACAGCACCATCAACATCTTTCTTTTTTAGCATTCCTCTTATTTTAACCATGAATGCTGGTATGTTCATCTTTGCTCTTCTTATAACTATATATCGATCAATAATTATTGCCAAACCAATAATTGAACTAAGAAGTATTGGCCACATTATCAAACCACCTTTTAAGAACATGTCAATTAAATTCATATCATTACCTTAAAATATTGTTAGACTCTATTTAATTTTTTTATAGAACTGTTCCGTTTCTACAAGAGAAGCAAAGTCACCAACTCTTACACAATACCACGGAGATGAACCAGGATTTTTAATGGAAAGATACGCTTCATATCCAGCTTTTCTTAATTTCACTACTTCCTTTTCTGCAACAGAACGAGTCTTCCAGGATGATGCTTGAATTGTAAACCTATTTCCATCAGAATAAATAAATTCTTTAACGTGTTTTTCTTTTCCATCGTTCCGAATCATTGCCATCGCTGAATCAACTTTTGAAACAAGTTTTGTTGTGTCTTTCACTTGACTTGATGGATCTTTTGATGAGATTGAATCCTTAATAATAACTGGAGCATCATTTTTCATTTTTGGAATAATTGCGCTTTCTTTTTCATCATTTCTATTTGGATAAATAAAAAACATATAATACAAACTTGCCGTAGTTATAATTATCACTAAAGAAATTATCACCCAAAACCATTTAGATGATCTTTTTTCCTCTTCTTCAAGAGATTCAGAATATTCAGGTTTGCCAACATCAAACTTAGGTAAATCATTTACCCGTTCTTCCTTAATCGTTTCAATATTGTCATCGAATGTTGTTGTATTAAGTGTACTCTTCTTAAAGTAATCGATAGTGAATTCTTTTTTTAATTTTACATCTTCATCGTCAAATATTTCTTCCTTTTCCTCAATGTAATTTAATGTTTGTTTAAAGCCAGGTTCAACATTTTCATTATCTGCATATAATTCACTTGGAAAATCATCCTCACTTTTTTTGAATTCAAAAATTGGAGTGCTTTCCAATGAAGGAGTTATAACTTTTGAATTATCAACTACATTTTCGTTTTCAAAAGTATCTGATTGTTCCATAACAGATTCATTTCCGGAATCTACTCCAAAGTCCCAGGGCACAATTGGTAATTCAAATTTAAAATCATCCTCAAGCTCATCTTCGTCCAATTGCACCGAAGTATCAAGTAAATCTTTCTGAATTTTTAATGAAGAGTAATCGATTTTAAAATCTTTTAGATAGATAGCTTTTTCTAACAATTCATCCGTTTTTTCTTCGAAAGTTTTATGAAGCATTATATAAGATGATTGAATGAAATGTTCTTTCCTCCGTGCTCCGGCAATAGGGATAAGCGGTTTGCCAATACTGATGCTGAAAACATCATCAACTGAATTTAAGTCTTTTTCTTTTTTTCTTTGAATATTAAAAGTTATTACATCGCGGGTTCCTCTTTTATACGTTAGCGGAACACAGAGAAGTTGATAGGTTGGATTTGTGCTTGTTAAATCATTATTTGTTAAATCATTTTGATCGGTCTGAGTCAATTGAAAAATTCCAATTTCCGGAATTCTAATCGTTTCTTCAGCTTTTAGTAAATCTGCAATTTTTTGGATGAAAACATTAAATGCAATTTTGCTATCGCTTCCGGAAGCGTTAAATTTTTCTGCAAGCACATTTGTCAATTCTTGTTTTGTCATTTTATAATTAATTATAATTTTTAATGAATTTCTTTTATCTAAATCCAATAACAATATGAGATTTTTTTTTCTTGAGTACCCTAAACGTTTACCGCTTACCAACCAAGATTCAAGTTAAAAAATCTAAACGCTGAGAGCGCAAAGAATACGCAAAGTGCGCAGAGAACAATTTTTTAAATATTTCATAAGTTAATCATCAAATATCAATTGTCACAATTCAAAAAGAATTTTGGTACAATTATTCAAACTCTGTTGTCTCACGTTTAACTGTTCACTACCATGTGTAATCAATTCCAAGAATAATATCAAATGGTTTTTCTCTATAATCAGCCCAGCGATAATTTTTCTGATTAATTAAATTTGCTACTTCTGCATATCCACGAATATTATAATCGAATTCATATTCCAATCGGCATCCTAAATCAAAAAAGCCATTAACCTTTTTTAAATTAGATTCGTTTCCATAACTACCTGAAGCTAAATATAGTTTTGAATCAATTTTAAGTTTGGGTGATAATTGATAACCATAAGATAACTTTGATTTAAGTGATGGTGAATGAGGAATAAAATTTCCTGCCGCATCTTTTATATTTTCCAGGATCAAGTTACCGTAGAATACTCCGTTTGGTCCAGTGTGAAAGAGAAAATTAACAGAACTGCTTAATTTTTTTGCTCCTCTGGTATACAAATTAAATTTACCTTGCTGAACTTCATCTGTAAAATAAAGATAGTCCCTATAGTCTGTAAAACTCATTCCGGCATCAATCTCAAAGTAAGTTTCAAATTCATATTTAAGTGCAACTTTCAAATTAAGGTTTTCTTTTTGAAAAACACTTTCATCCTTTTGTGGATTAAAATACCGGTTAATTAAGAGTAAATCGGCAAGTGAAAAGAATTCTGCTTTTGGATTAAGTTCTCCATAAAAAGTAAGATTATCATTAAATTTAAGAGCCCCATATCCATATGGTGAAAAGAAGTTATTACTTCCGGCATGCGCATATGTAATTCCACCTTGGATTTTAATTACATCCGATATATTTATAACTGCAAAAGGATTTAAAAACAAGAAATTATTGATTGCCTGGCTGAGTGAATCATATTTTAATTCCTGATGTTCAAATTTAAAAATAGAAGCGATAGAAAATTCTTTTAATCCTGTTTCAAAAAATCCATCAATTGAAAAAGTGTTTTCATTCAAATTTCTGTCATTCAAATAAAATATTTTGTCATTAAGCTTAACATCAAACTTTACGTTTTCATTCATCAAATTAGAAATGGTTAAATTAAGGTTACCTAAATGAGAATTTCTATTAAAGTAAAATGTGTCTGGTGCATATAAGTTAAAAGATTCCCGTTCATAACTTCCACCAACCTTAAATTTTGCTCCTGGTAAAAACCCGGAATTATTATCAATAAAAAAAGTAGCACTCAGGTCAATTCCAGAATTAAATATCCCGGCATTTTCAATGTATTCTCTTTCATTATTCCCCCAGATTTGACAAAAGAAAAGACCACTTTGGAAAGTGTTTCCATAAGTAAATTTTAAAGTAGGAATTGTTTGCAAACCAAGCCCCATTTCAAATCTTCCTTTATATACAAGAGAGGATTCGCTAATTGCAACTTCCTGTTTTAATGGATTTGAAATTTCGGAAATTGGTAAATCTTCCGGAGAATAAGTTGGTTTAATAAAATCTTCAGAAATAATTGAAACAAATTCTGCTTTAGGTTTTGGCAAAACTGGAAGAGTAATATTCTCTATTCCAGTAATAACAAATTCTGGTAATTCAATAGATGGATCGCTTTGTTTACTTTGTTGAGCAACAAGGATAATTGGAAACATCAAAATAATAAATACATTCTTCATCATTTAAGCACTCCTAATTTTTTCTGTGCTTGTCTTCCAAATTCATCCCCTTGATGACGAGATTGAACTGTTCGGTATAATTCCTTTGCTTTCTGAAAATCATTTTTCTTTTCGTAACACTCACCAAGCAACAGATACGATTTTGTAAGCCATTCATCATAAGCAGAAAATGCGAACCGAACCCGAACTAACGCTGTTATTGCCTCATCAATTTTATTCTGTTCAAAAAGCGACTGACCATAATAAAACTGCGCCTTTGCACCAAGATCGTCATTCCTGTTCTCCGATAATTCTCTTAAAAGCAAATCAGAAGTTTCATAATTCTTTCGGGCTAATTCAATTAAAGCAATTTCATATTTTGCATTTGCTGCAAATATTGTCCCTTCGTGGTACTGAATTAAATAATTGAATTCCTCATAAGCCTTGTTAACATCACCTTTAGCAACAAGAGCCATCGCTTTGTTGTAAGCTATCTCAGCAATTTTTGGTGATTCTGGTGGTAGTTTATTGATGGCTCTTTCATAAATTTCAATTGCAGTATCATAATTTTTAAGATCAAAATAGATTTTACCCGTCTCAAGAACAGCAGAAACTCCCATCTCTGAATTTAAGCTGGAAGAAATAACTTTGTTAAAATTTAATAGTGCTTCTTCATTTTGTTTTAGATTAGAAGCGCTTTTACCAATCCAATAATAAGCATCAGGAACTAAAGAACTGTTTGGATAGAAATTGATGAAATCTTTATAAGCTAACTTGGCTTTTTCATAGTTTCTAAGACTGTAGTAAATCTCACCTTTTTTAATAACTAATTGATCAGCAAAACTTACTTTGGAATTTTCTGCAATGTAAGAATCAATTAAAGTAATTGCCTGATCTGGTTTTCCATCTGCTATGTAGGAATCTTTTATTCCATTCAGTGCATCGAAACTAAAATTGGTGTTGGGAAAATCTGACAATACTTTGTCATAAAATGTTTTTGCAGAATCATATTTACCAAGATTGAAATATGAATTTGCGATTGAGTTATATGCCACCGGGATCAAAGGCGATTTAGGATATCGTTCGATTAAAACATTGTAATTATTAATGGCATCAAAAAATTTTCCTTTCTGAAAATAAATCCAGCCAACAACATATTGGCATTCTGCCACATACTTTGAATCAGGAAATTTTTCCTGCAACCTTGTAAACTCCTGGATTGCTTCACTGCTGTTACCCGATTTAAATAATGATTGGGCATACTGATAATAAGCATAGTCATTATTTAATTTAGAATTAACTGTCCGAAAAATTTCTTTATAAACCTTACCAGCTTCCGAAAACTTTTTCTGTCCGTAATAAGAATCAGCTAAACGAAGTCTGGCATCAGCAAAATTTTTATCTTCTTTATATCTTCTTACAAAATCAGAAAAATTATACGCCGCATTGTTATAATCTTTCAGATTAAAATATGAATATCCTTTTCCAAATATTACCTGAGGTGCCAATTCTTTAGCATTATTATCAATTTGATTATAATATTTTATAGTTGCTGAAAAATCTTTATTGCTGAAGTAAGATTCAGCCAGATAAAAATTCACTTTATCTGTTTCAAATTGCGGAGATTTTGATTTTAAAAGATTTAATTGAGTAATTGCTTCTGAGTATTGATTAAGATAGTATAGAGATACACCAAGACCAAGTAAAGTACGATTCCTGAGTTCAGAAGGAAGTTCTTCTAAAGTTAAGGCTTCTTCAAAATTATCCTTTGCTTTGTTAAATTGATTTTGATTCAACTTCAATTCACCAAGCAAAGTTAACGCTTTTGCTCGAACAGAATTATCAGATGAATTCAACGCTTCAAGCAATTTGTCTTCAGAAATTTGTTTTTTCTTATCGAAGTTAGTAATTCCCATCTGAAGCTGAACCTTTGGAACGAGCGGGCTATTGGGATACTTTTCAAGGAATTCGTCATAAATCAAATTAGCTTCAGCTTCTTTTCCTTCATACCGTTTACTTTCAGCTGACCAGAAAAAAGAATTTATAGCGATTGTATCTTTGCCGCCTTTACCAAGCAGATTAAAAACTTTGTAAGCTTCTTCATATTTCTGTTGCTGAAAATAAGACCAGGCTAAACCATATCTTACCTGACGAATTATGGATGAAGCTGGGTTTTTATTTATAACTTCCAAAAAAGTTTTTTCAGCATCAGGATATTCTTTCAATCTGTAAAAAGAATGAGCCAGAATAAATTTTGCCTCAGTTAATTGTTTTGCAGGTAGCTCAGATATCAATGGATCAGTTAATTCGATAACAGCATTATCATACTCTTTTAATTTGAAATAGCAAACACCGATTCTAACCTGGGCATCCGGTGCAAGCCGGCTGGTTTTATAATAGGCAAGTAGTGTATCGTAATACGCAACTGCTTTTTTGAAGTCGGCAATTTTTTCATAGACATTTGCCAATGAATAAATACTATAATCAACATACTTATTTTCTTTTTTTGAAGAAATTGCATCTTCAAGAAACTGGATTGCACCTTGATTATTGTTTTCTGCGGAATATGATTCACCGATAAAATAATATGAGGAGCCGATAAATTCGCTTTCAGGGTATTCTTTTATCAATGTTTCAAGACGCTGCCGGCATAAAGAATAATTATTTTGCTGGAAATACAAATTACCTAATTTGTAGAGCGCTTTATTTCTAAAGTTTGACCAAGTAAACTTGTTAATAAAAAATTCAAAAGATGAAATTGAAGCATCAACCTTTTCTAATTTTAATAGACATTCTGCCAAATAATAATATGCAGTTGCAGAAAATTCATCTTTAATTGAATATAATTTTCCAAACTCATCAAAAAGTTTAGAAGCCAAAACGTAATCGTTCCTGTTGAAGGCATCCATTGCCTCGTTGTACTTTTGAGGAACTTCCTGAGCAAATGTACACAGCGATAAGAAAACGAATAATATTGAAAGATAAATTTTTTGAATCATTTTATAATAAATAATCTTTGAATAAAATTATGAAAACTCCACCAGCTATTCCAGCAGCAAGATTAACCAAATCGTTGTTCAACCAATTGTATCCGCGTTTATGAAAAGTATTTTTTTCGCAATGAATAATTTTTTCAGTAATCTTTCCGCATACCTTGCATTCAAATTGTGCTTGAATAGTTGCACCAAGAAAACTGTCGAACAAACTTCCAAAAATTCCAGCCAGGACTACAAATAAAAAATAATATACAAAATTAAACTTTATCCACACGATTGCTGAACAAGCAATAACCAATGCTCCCGCAACGCCGCCAAAAGTACCAATAAAAGATATTCCACCTGAAACACCCTGCTCAATTGGTTCAAGATTTAAAATGTTATACGTTTTTGTTTTATACAATGTTCCAATTTCTGTAGCCCAGGTATCTGCACAAACTGCCGCCAAAGATGAAATATAAATGAAATAAAATAATTCATTTGGATAAATTAAATTCAGGATTACTAATAATCCACCTATACCACCATTAGCTGCAACTTGTATATGATCCCGAACTCCTGATTTTTCAAAATAGGTTTCAACATTTTCATTCACTTTCTTTCTTACTTTGGAAAGAACACTAGAAAGGATAAAGAAAGCCATAATTGGAATGCTCCATTTCCATCCACCAAATCCAAATATAAACGCAGCAAGAAGAAAAGTTGCCATAGAGCCGCTCAGCGTTAAAAATTTTACTCGATAAGAAACAACCGCTACAATCAAAGATAGAAATGCTCCAAAAATAAAATTGAAAAGCAGTTGATTATTTGGATTGCCGAGCAATATATAAACTAGAAATGCAGCAGCTAAAGGAATGATAAAATTATCAAATCCGAAAGATGAAATGGTTTTGAAACCAGTGAGAATTACAGAAATAATAACTGCTGAAAGAAGGAGATAAGTATTTAACTCAAGCTTCATTCCTGTTATTTCGGAGTATATTGAAGATGAAAAAGAAATTATGATTAAAACAGAAGTAATGAAGAAAGTTAAAGAACCGATAATTGATTTTTTATCCGAAGTTATTTGAAAAAAAGATTTAGCCAATCTATTACCAGCAAATGTTGAAAAGAAATTAGAAAAACTAAAAATCAAAAATGAGGAAGTAATAATCCAAGGAGAGTGCTGAAAAAATAAAATTGCCAGAATCAAAAAAGAAAGTGAAAAGAAAAATAATCCCCAGCTTTTCTTTTCTGAATTATCTAAAGCGGATAAATAATTTTTATAAACCAAAACAAATGTAATTATTGTAATGGAAAAGGCAATTAAAACAATCAGCAAATAATTTCTAAAAAGAAGTGGTATGAAGGCAGCACAAATTCCAGTGAGTATTTGAAGAAGCTTTCCAGATAATGTGTTTTCTATATTTTTTTTTCTTGAGAGATTCTCAGACAATATTGCAAAAGAGGAGATTATTCCAATAAATGAAAAAAGTGATATGTATTCTAACAAACTCAGCTTAATTTTTTATTCAAATATATGCCTTTGCAATAATTAAAGTCAAGAAAACGCAATGCTATGCTTCAAAAACAAATTTGGAAAAAACAAATATAATTCTTAAAAATGTGATTAAAGTAGAATTAAATAATTAAAATTTGCCAATAATAATTTTTTTGTTAATATTATTCTACAAAATAAATTTGTTCCAGATTGGGGGGTTTTGTTTTATATTATAAACTGTAAATTTTTTATTTTCTTTTATATACTAAATTAAGGAGACTGATTTATGAAATCATTACTTTCTGTTTTTCTCGTTCTTGTTCTAACTGTAAGTTTGTTTGCCGAGCAATTTAATAAAGGAGAAAAAGTTGCTCAGCTTGGTATCGGTTTTGGCCACGCAGGAATTTATGGTGATATGGGATTTCCTCCACTAATTGCTGGATTTCAATATGGAATTTTAAAGAATATTTCCGTTGGTGGTATTATTGGGTATTCCTCTTCCTCAGACAAATGGGGTGATGATTCTTATGGTTGGGAATATACTTATACTTACATTTTTATTGGAGCAAGAGGCGAATATCACTTCCTGGAAAATGTTGAAAAACTTGACCTTTATGCTGGTGTAACTCTTGGTTATGATATTGTAACTGCTTCTTCTAAAGTCCATGGTAATAATAATTATGGTTATAATGGAAGTTCAGCTTCTGCCAGTTATGCCTTAACTGGAATACATGGAGGAGTAAGGTATTATGTGTCTCCTCAATTTGCCGTATGGGGCGAAGTTGGTTATGGCGTAAGTTTAATTTCTGGAGGCGTTGCTTTCAAGTTTTAGAGCTTGGTTTAATATCAAAACAAAAAACCCTCCGATATCGGAGGGTTTTTTTGTGCGGAAGGCGGGACTTGAACCCGCATGCCGTCGTGGCACCACCCCCTCAAGATGGCGTGTATACCAATTTCACCACTTCCGCAAAACGTCGATTGAAAAATAGGTTCTGAATACTAAAAAATCAATATTTATTTCTAACTGGGGTAATTATTATTAGAAAAAATCGGGATTTAAGAATAAGCACCAAATTAATATTTGCTAATCGGAATTTGGATCCCTTTTACGATGCTTAATGATCAGATCTCTTAATTCGCGCCTAAAGTTTCGTTCAAAAATTATAACTTTGGCTATTTCCTGTTGATTAAGAATATCGTTAAGAGAGATTATAAAATCGTTCTTTGCTTTCATTAGGGATTGTTCCATCATACCAATCTCATCAATTCTTTTCTTTAATGCCTGATCATTTTCTTCATTTATTGCTTTTTCAAGTTGATCCACCTTATCGTTTTTCTGCATTTCTAATTGGCGGATCTTATCAAGAAAATCTTTTCTTCTTGAAAAAAACTTTAGCATAATATCATCTTTCAGATTTAGTATTTCCATCAGCTTAATTTTTTCAAGTTCTTCAATTTTCCTTTGAGCACCCTCTGGAGGATCAAGGAATTTATGTCTTTGTCCAAAGGAATATCCGCCGACCATCCCAATAAAAAATAATATTATAATTACATTTTTCATTTTAGCTCCTAAAGCAACTTCTTTGTTACAATTGTATTGTAAATAGTTTCTACTTCTTCTGATGAAAGATTTTTAATTATTTCATCTTCATCAGTGTAATTCAATTTGGAATCCAGATTAATTTTATCAAACTCAATAGAATTGGAAATTTCTTTTTCAATTATCTCACTATTATTTGATTGCTTAACGAACTCTTCCTGTAAAATACCATTTTCATCTTCTATTAAATTAACAATTTCATCTTTTGAACTATCAGGTAGATTGTTGACAAGCTTGGAATATTCATTAGTACGATTTAAATAAAATACTAAGGAAATTATTACGGCTAATAATGGAACTGCATAAGCCAATTTTGGAAATATATTTCTACTTTTCCTTGTATCAATAGTTTTACGCATACGTGGTACGAGGTTAACAAAGTAGGTTGCATTAAATTCAATTTCATTTATCTTCTTTAGTTCATTTAACCTGTTTAAACAATGGTTAACATCCTTCTGAAGTAAAGAATCATTTTTCATCTCAGCTTCAAACTTTATTCTTTCCGCTTCAGAAAGTTGATCGGAGAGGTATTTAAGAATTCTTTCGTTCACTTTCATTTTAGTTCATCATCTCCAATACTTTATTTAGCGCATGAAAATAATTTGATTTAAGTCCACCAATGCTTTTACCAGAAATTTTGGAAATCTCTTCGTATGATAAACCATCAAAATGTCTTAGCATAAATACTTCTCTTTGTTTAACTGGAAGTTTTTGTAAAATCTTATCAAGTTCAGCCAACTTTTCTTTTGATTCAAGATTATTAAGAATGTTTTCATCACTACTAAGCGATTCGTAATCAGAATCATCCAGAAACAATATTTTTTTAATCCTTCGTTTATTAATTTGGTTTATACTTCTTGTGGAAGTAATTCTGAATATCCAGGTATACAGTGAAGAGTTAAACCTGAAATCCTTCAATTTATTATAGAGAACAATCAATACTTCTTGTGTAACCTCGTCGGCATCCAAATGATTTCCAACCATTCTTCGAGCATGCCAGTATATTTTCTGTTGATATTTTTGAGCGATAGTATTAAATGCTCTTTCATCACCAGAAACAAATGCTCGTACGTTTTCAAAGTCTTTATCTTCAATCATTCGTTTTAAATTACTTCAAATACTTGGACAATAATTTGTATAAAAGGGTTTAATACTTTTTTACAAACTTAATAGAAAGGATTAAAAAATCATAACAAAGATTATGCTGAAAGATTTTAAACCTTAAAAACTTTCCTATTGTCCAAATAACAAATTCACAGAAACATTATAAACAATAAAAGGAGCGTGAAAATGAAAAAGGTAATTTTGATTTTAGCCGTTACGATTGTAACATTTCTATCTACAAATATTACAGCGCAGCAGCATAAACGCGGTAAGGATTTACCTGGTGCAAAACATTTATTAAAAGAATTAAATCTAACCGATCAACAGAAGGATGATTTTGACAAACTAAGATCTGAACATCAGAAAAAAGCAATTGATCTAAAAGCTGAAATTCAAAAACTACATGTTGAAATGAAAGATCAATTACGCGAAAAAAATATTAACGAAGAGCAGATTTTATCTTTATCTAAAAAAGTTAGCGAACTGCAAGCGCAACTAAAGGAATCCGCTATTAAGATGTGGCTTCAATCGTATAAATTATTAGATGACAAACAGAAAGAAATGTGGAAACAGCAAGGACCTATGCTTGGTGAAAGAATGGGTATGATGAGACAAAAAGTAAAAGCACATATGATGGAAAAGGGAATGCCTGATTGTTGTGATCCAATGGAAGATTAATATTTGAAATTGTAATTACTTAAGGCGGGTTTTATACCCGCCTTTTTTTGCTCTATTAACTATATCAATGGATTTTATAAATCACCAATCAATGGTCTAACAACAATCTCCTCAGTAACAAGGTTTCTATCCTGTAAATAAATGGAAACAATCAAGCGTGCAATTTCTTCAGGCAACATCATCCTCTCTCCAAATTCTTCTATCACACTATTTGCCCACATACCTGTATTAGTAGCGCCCGGTAAAATATTTACAATTTTTATGTTGTAGTTCCTAACTTCTTCGCGTAGAACATTTGTATAGGCAAGCAATCCAGCTTTGGATGCAGAGTAAGCACTGCTTTGGGTGAATAGTTTTTCTGCAGCAACTGAAAGAATATTGATAATTGTTCCCTTTTTCTTTTCTATCATTTTCGGAAGTACCGTCTTTATACAAAAGATAGATCCCAGCAAATTTACTTCAACAATATCTTTTATTTCGCGGATTGAATTCTCTTCTACTTTTTTGAAAGATGTAATTCCCGCATTATTGATAAGACAATCAATAGGTCCTAATTCATAAATCTTTTTTACTGCTAATTCCACATTTGATGAAGATGCGATGTTACAAGGAACAACATTCACAGAAAGATTTTCTGCCGCAAGTTCCTTGTTGATTAATTCAAGCACTGAATGCCTGCGCGAAGAAACGACAACATTGCAGCCAATTCTTGCAAACTCCTTTGCTGTTTCTTTTCCTATTCCAGAACTGGCACCTGTTACCCAGATGTTACCTTTGGATTCTTTCATCAATACCTGTTTACGGAAATCAGATTTAGAAATTCACTTCTTGTTCTTGCATCATCCTTAAATAATCCGTGCATTGCACTTGCTGTGGCAATTGAATTCTGTTTTTCAACACCCCGCATCATCATACACATGTGCCTTGCTTCGGAAACAACACCTACACCTTTTGGCTGAAGATATTTTTCAATAGTATCAGCAATTTCCTGTGTCATTCTTTCCTGTACTTGTAAGCGCCTGGCAAATACATCTACAATTCTTGGTATTTTACTTAAGCCAACAATTTTACCATTTGGGATATAAGCGATATGTACTTTTCCAAAGAACGGCAGCAGATGATGTTCACACATACTAAAAAAATCCACATCTTTAACTATAACCATCTCATCATACTTTTCTTCGAATATCGCTCCATTAATTACTTTTTTTATATCCTGGTGGTAACCAGCAGTTAAAAACTCGTAAGCCTTTGCAACTCTGTGTGGGGTTCTTAATAATCCTTCTCGTTGCGGGTCTTCCCCAATTTCTTCAAGAAGCATTTTTACCTGTGCTTCAATTACATCAAGGTTAATTTTACTATTCTCCTTTGTATTCAACATAGTTGTTTTCCGTTTCAAATAATTTAATTGAATATAATTTTCCAGATGGTATTTTATTCGCCAACTCGTTCCAGATAGCTATTGCTAAATTTTCTGTGGTGGGAATTATATCTTTCATAAAATCAACATCAAAATTAAAATGGTGATGATCAACTTTATCTAAAATATTTTCCCTGATAATTTTTTTTAATAATTTAAGATCAAATACATAACCTGTTAATGGATTTAGATCACCAGCAACAACAACTTCAAGGGTGTAATTATGCCCGTGACCGTACTGGTTATTACACTTTCCATAAATTCTAACATTCTCTTCATTAGAGATTTTATCATTATTTAATCGATGTGATGCACTGAAAGTTTCTCTTCTGGTTACGTAAAGCATCTTTTTAGTTTCCGATTATTTGTAAAACTTCTTCAACGTGCCCATCAACTTTTACCTTTGAAAAAATCTTAATGATTTTTCCTTTTTCATCTATTATAAATGTTGTTCTTTCAATCCCCATATATTTTTTACCATACAAACTTTTCTCTTTCCAAACATCATACTTTGTAATAATATCTTTTTCAGGATCGCTTAGAAGAGTAAAAGGTAATTCATATTTATTGCTAAATCCTTTATGTGATTTTTCAGAATCAGCGCTTATACCAAGAATTACAGCATTTAATTTTTTAAAATTCGGAAATTGATCTCTGAATTCGCATGCTTCTTTAGTGCAGCCAGATGTGTTATCCTTTGGATAAAAATATAAAACTACTTTACTGCCGGCAAAATCCTTTAACGCAACTGGATTCCCGTCACTGTCTTTAGATGCAAATGTGGGAGCTGTATCCCCTTCTTGTAGCATATTGGTTTCCTTAATCTTGATAAACTATTAACAGAAAGCGTGAGGTCATAAGTTCCTTTTAATAAATATAAATTAAGTTTAGTGATTTAGATTGTTAAATAAGTTTGGGTTAATTTTTCTTAAGACAAAATATTAATAATAAACGAATTCTTCAAATACTTAACTTAGCTTTCTACCAATTTTAACCGTTACTTGAAATTCTATTTTTCCTTCCGATGTAACTCTGCCTCTTTCATCCAAAACATTAAACCAGGCTACTGGTTTTTCATGATTAGCTTCATAAACAGCTGTTTTAATTGCGTCAGAAACGCTATCCGTTGATATCCCGACTCGTTCAAGTATTTCAAAAGTCTTTGCCATTTTTTCTCCTAACTGGATTTAATTGAAAATTGAATTTAACCTACACAAAATTTAATATTATTTAATTCAATTTAAAAACTATACTTAATATAAATAAATTCCATTTTTATCAAAATTATTGTCTGGTAACTATTCTTATCCTACTTTTATATAGAACAAATCTAAACAAGAGTATTAAATGATCAATGCTTAAAGAAGCCGAACAAAAGTTTAAAAATTTTATTCGCAATAATCCAAAACTAAATAAAGTAATATCAGAAGTTGCTGACGAAAATGGATTTCAGTTTGCGGATTATTCATTAAATTTATTTGTAAAGTACAAAGATGTTAAAAAGTGTAAAAGATCAAACCCAAAGTGAATATTAGATAAATTTCAAAAAGAATGGGAAATCCTCTTCCCACTGCTGTGGTGAAAAGCCAAAACGTGGTTTATAAGTATGGGAATTATTATTTAGTCCGGCATCTTGTTTTTAGTTTTTTATATAGTAGGAATTCTAACACAATTTTTTGTATAATAAATAAAGCAGTTAGCTTTTAATTATTGTTTTTATAAATTTAATTCCAAGAGTAATGAATGAATAAATATCTTATTGCAGCAACTTTACTTTTTATCACTTATAATCTTTTTCCCCGATCAAAAGATGGAAAAGATTCGCTCCTATTTCCTGGAGAAAAAAATCTAAAAAATATCAGATTCCTTACACAAGATGGAGAAAATGCAGAAGCATATCTTTCATTTGATGAAAAGAAGCTGATCTTTCAATCAACACACGGCGGTTTGATGTGCGATCAGATTTTTTCCATGAATATTGATGGGAGCAACAAAAAAATGATTTCTACTGGAAAAGGTAAAACCACTTGCTCTTATTTTTTACCCGGTGATTCTACAATCCTTTATGCTTCTACACATCTTGCTGATGAGAACTGCCCGCAACCGCCAGATAGATCGAGAGGATATGTTTGGAAGCTGTACAATAGTTTTGATATTTTCTTTGCAAAGGCTGATGGAACCAATCTGAAAAGAATTACAGACTCAAATGGATACGATGCTGAAGCAACAGTTTCACCAAAAGGTGATAAAATTGTTTTTACTTCCACACGAGATGGCGACCCGGAAATTTACGTGATGGATATTGATGGAAAAAATCAAACAAGATTAACTTACCAAAAAGGTTATGATGGCGGCGCTTTCTTTTCACTTGATGGATCGAAAATTGTTTTTAGAGCAAGCCGCCCTAAAACAAAAACTGAACTGATTGATTATGAAGAGTTAGTTAAAGATGGAATGGTTCGTCCAACCGCGTTAGAAATTTATGTAATGGATGCTGATGGGAAAAATATTAAACAAGTTACAAATTTTAATAAAGCAAGCTTTGCACCATTCTTTCATCCTGATGGAAAGAGAATTATTTTTTCTTCCAACATAAACAGCGCTAAAGGTGCTATGAATTTTGACCTTTATATGGTAAATATAGACGGGACTAATTTGCAGCAAATTACTTTCAACGAAACGTTTGATGGTTTTCCAATGTTTACAAAAGACGGAAAACATCTTATCTTTGCATCTAACAGATTTAATAAAAAGCCCGGCGATACAAATATTTTAATTGCCGACTGGGTTGAATGATCGATATTTAATTAAACAATAATAACCACTTTCCTTTGAGGAATTAAATGAAGAATATATTTCTGCTGCTCGTCGGATTCGTAATGTTCAATTATGGTTGTTCCTTTAGTCAACCAAAAAATGAACGAAACCCAAAAATAACAGTTAAAGAAGTTCAGGATCATGTAAACTATCTTGCCTCAGACGAACTTGAAGGAAGATTTACAGGTAGTGAAGGAGCTAATAAAGCTGCCGCTTATATTAAGCAGGATTTTAAAGAAGATGGATTACTCCCCTTCTTTGATAAAGACTATTCAGAAAGCTATCCATTTGTTTCTGGATTAGAAGCCGGCATTGCAAACAAAGTAAAATTATTAATTGATGGTAAAGAATATCAATTAAAATTTAATGATGAATTTATTGCTGCTAATTTTTCTGATAATGTAAAATATTCCGGTGAAGTAGTATTTGCTGGATATTCAATAACTGCCCCGGAATTGAATTATGATGATTATTCCAGCATAGATGTAAAAGGAAAAATTGTTTTGGCTATGCGTTATAATCCGGAAGAAAAAAATCCCCGCTCAAAGTTTGATAAATATGCTGAGTTAAGATTAAAAGCAAAAACTGCACAGGAAAAAGGCGCTGCAGGAATTATTTTTGTAAACGGTTATGTTCCAAAGGATGAAGACGATAATTTAATTAAGCTTAGCTATGATGGAGCGCCAGCAATGAAAGAGCTCGGAGCAATTCATATTAAAAGAAGTCTTGTTGATAAAATGTTTGAAGCGGAAAAGCTGAATTTTAAACTTTACCAACAAAATATTGACACAACTAAAAAACCAGCATCATTCGTTTTTAAAAACTCTAAAATTGAGTTAGTAACAGAAGTAAAACAAGTTGAAGGAAAAGGAATAAACATTGCCGGGTATTTACCAGGCAATGATCCAAAGTTGAAAGATGAATACATTATAATTGGTGCACATTACGATCATTTAGGTTATGGGGAAACTGGTTCACTTTACCGCGGTAAAGATAAACAAATACATAACGGCGCTGATGATAATGCCTCCGGAACAACTGGTGTATTGGAATTAGCAGAAAAATTTGCCGCTGAAAAGGATAAGAATAAAAGAAGTATAATCTTTGTAACATTTTCCGGTGAAGAGCTGGGTATGCTCGGATCAAATTATTTTGTTCAGAAATTATCAATCCCATATAAAAACATAACAGCTATGATTAACCTTGATATGATTGGCAGAATGAATGACGAAAAAAGTTTGATAGTTTATGGCACCGGCACATCGCATATATGGAAAGATGTTTTGAACAAATCAAATAAAGAATACAATTTTAAACTAACTTTTAATGATGAAGGATTTGGTCCAAGCGATCAAACTTCGTTTTATGCTAAAGAAATCCCTGTTCTGTTTTTCTTTACCGGAACCCACAGCGATTATCATCGTCCATCAGATGATGCAGATAAAATAAATTCAACTATGGAAGCAAAGATTTTGGATTATGTTTACCAGATTGCCGAAGGATTAGATACAAGCATAACCCGCCCGGATTATGTTAACGTTCCAAGAAAAGATACTGGCGGACCAACCAAATTTAAGGTTTATATCGGTACTACTCCAGATTTTGGAGCGCAGGTTGATGGTTACAAAATTAGCGGAGTTACAGATGGAAGCCCCGCACAAAAAAGCGGATTATTAGCAGGTGATATTATAATTGAATTTGGTAAAAAGAAAGTGAGTAACATTTACGATTATATGTACGCTATGAATGAATTTTCCCCCGGTGAGAAAGTTGAAATTGTTGTTATGCGTGGTGAAGAAAAATTAAACCTGACTTTAGAGTTAGCAGCGAAATGATTCCTGAGTAAAAGATGACATCTTTTTTTGAAAGATGTCATCTTGAAGTTGAGTAATAATTATTACTCAGGGTTTGCTTCTTTCTTTTTCTTTGGACCACCCGGTTTTTTGTAAGGCATCAATCCATAATCTTCTACTAAAGGATTTTGTTTGCCATGAAAATTATAAAGCATTCCCGATATGCCGGAGAAGTTATTGTCAATCTCATTGAAAAGTGAATTATACTCAGCAAATTTTGATTTGGCAATTCTGTCCGCATCGTCATAATCTTTACGCTTTTGCATAAGATTAGTTTTGTCCAGGCGAATTTTAGTTTCTGTAATGCTGGGGGGAAACGTTTGATCATTACTGTGCTTTGCCACGCCATTGGCAAGGTTCTCCAATCTTCCGAGCATCTCGTTGTAGAGTTTTAAATCCTCGGTTGCCATTTTCTTAACTCCTCATTTTATTTAGAAAATAGTTATTTAAGAACAAGTAAGAAAGTTGTATAAACTTCCACTGATAAAATATAAGATTAAAATTATAAAGCAAGTAAAAAAAGCAGAAAACAATTATCAGCGGAAAAGAATTTATCCGTATGCTGTTTTAACAAATTGAGTATTAATTAAAACGAAACGAATATTAATTGAAATAAATTGCCGATTAGTTTTAACAAATTGATATTTAGTTAAAACGCATTAATGATTTATTGTAATTAATTTATGGTCTATTAAAATTGATTAGCCATACATTAAAACAAATTACAGGTTTGTTTTAACGAACTGTTAATTAATTAAAAGAAACTGCCGCCTAATTAAAACAAATTACTGGTTTATTATAACAAATCGTGAGTTTTTAGGAACGGACATTGCGTTTTTAAGCGAAATATGAAGATTATTTGAAAATTTCAGTCGTTTTTACTTTTATAAATGTTAACAATAGATGAGTCCAGTCTAATAAGCTAATATTGCCCAGTTGTCATTCCCACGAACCTGCCTGCAGTAGGCAAGCCTGCCTGCAGTAGGCAAGCCTGCCTGCAGTAGGCAAGCCTGCCAGCGGTAGGCGGGAGTGGGAATCTATTGTATTTATAAAAGTTTTTGGATTCCCGCTTGCCTGCTGCAAGCAGGTTTTCACGCATAGGCGTCAACCTAAGGAAATTTTGTACTTGAATAGCTCCGGCATTTATGCCGGAGTATCGGAATCCTCAAAAAATCCTGGACTTTAGTCCAACCTACTTGCAGTAGGCAAGTACAATCCTAATGTTGGGCTAAAGCCCTAAATTCTTGGAGAATATTCTTTCCCCGACTTGAAAACCTGCCTACGGTAAGCAGGGTCGGGGCTAT
>JAPLFH010000004.1 GCA_026390815.1 Ignavibacteriales bacterium
GAAATTATTTTGTACGGACGAATTCAATTCTTCTGTTCTTTTGTTTGCCTTCTGCTGTTTTATTAGTAGCAATTGGTTTGCTGAACCAATAACCTCTAGTGGTTATTCTCTTCTCATCAATACCTTGATTGACTAACCATGTTTTAACTGCTTTTGCACGACTATCAGATAGTTTTTTATTATATGCTTTCTTCCCAACATTATCTGTATGTCCTGCAATTTCAACTTCCATATCTTTATAATATTTCAAGGTACTCAAGGCTAACTTAAGTATTTCCTCAGATACAGGAAGAATTTCTGAACTTGCAGTTTTGAATTCAATTCCTTCAAGAACAATTGCCTGTCCAACTTCAACTTTAATAACTTTAGGAACATCATCACTTGGATCAAGTGGGTTTGTTCCTCTGTTAACTTCTACACCATCACCTATTGTTCCACCATCGGTATCAATATTCAATGGATCTGTTTTATATTTCATAACTTCTTCACCGTCTTTCAAACCATCACCATCTGTATCGTATTTCATAACTTCTTCACCATCTTTCAAACCATCGCCATCAGTATCAACTTTCAACGGATCAGTTTTATACTTCATAACTTCTTCACCGTCATTCAAACCGTCGTTGTCTGTATCAGCTTTGTTGGGATCAGTTTTGTACATATTAACTTCCTGCCCATCTTTCAAACCGTCTTTATCAGTGTCTGGATCGAGTGGATTAGTTTTGTATGTTTTTACTTCTGCACCATCTAATAATCCATCACCATCAGTGTCCGGATTTTTAGGATCGGTTCCTAATAGCTCTTCTTCCTTGTTTGTTAAACCATCATTGTCATCATCGGCATTTGCATTTGATCCGAAATAAAATAGACCAATACCGGCTGTATAATAAAAATCTTTATTATCATTTTTTTTAAAATAGTCTAGATTATCAGTTAAAGTAAGATTAACTGCTGCACTCATATCAAGTGCAAAACTTTCTGAAACCTTAAATTGAACACCTAGCCCTGCTGGAACAACAGCCGTCCAACCTGTATTTTCGATTGTCTGCGGAGATTTAAACCTGAGTTCATTGGTCAACTTATCATACTGAAGTGCACCAACACCAGCAAATATATAAGGATTGTAAGATTCTCTTTCCCAGGGACTTATTATAAATCTAAAATCAATTGGAATAATCCTGGTTGAATAATAATCTTTTGGATCATCGTGGTTATAATAGTTGGCTAAACCCGAATATTTACCAAGCCCTGCTCCAAACTCTACTTGCAACCCTTTAACAAGATCTGCTCTAATAAAACCTCTTAATAACCAGGCTAATTTTATTCCATCGTCATTATCAAAATCATTTCTTGGATATAGGTAATTTGCCTGCAATCCCACCTTAAGTCCTTTTGAACCGAACTGACCATAAGTTGATAAAGTGGCGATGAAACTAAATAAAATAACAGTAATTAGAAAAATTTTCCTCATGATATTATAGCACTCCTAAATTGTTTATATGTAATATAATTATATAATTATTTAAAAAAATTAATTTGATTTAAGTAAATCACGAATTTCTGCAAGAAGCAACTCCTGGTTTGAAGGTTTTGGTGGTTCAGTCGGCGCAACTTCTTCCTTTTTTTTCAATTGATTAATAGTTTTAACCATCATAAAAATAGCAAAAGCTACAATTAAAAAATCGATTAATGTATTTAAAAATTTACCATAAAAGATTGCTGCTGCAATTTTACCTTCCGAAGTATATTTTAGAATAAATGAAAAGCTACTAAAATCAACTCCACCTATAAGCAAACCAATTGGTGGCATCAGAATATCATTAACAAATGAAGAAACAATTTTACCAAAAGCAGCACCGATTATTATACCGATTGCTAAGTCAATAACATTTCCCTTCATAGCAAAGGATTTGAATTCTTTAATGATCGACATAATTACCTCTTCTATTTATGTGTTTTGTAAATTAGTTAATTGTTCTAAAACCATGTATAGGTAATCCCCAATTGTAAACCTTCTTTAAGCTGTGTTTTTGGTGATTGCCTCTTTTCATATATTGTAAGAATATTTACATTCACAGAAAAATACTTGCTTACTTTTGCAGTTAGTGTATTGTCCCATCTAACATCCCAAACATCAAGCTCTTTGAAGCTTGAAAACAAGCGGAGCATTGTTGTAAAAAGTACATTATCATCAATTGAAAACTCAGAATTGGTTACTGATTCAATACCAGTATCAAATTTAAAAGCCTCCACCTTATCCGTTGTTTTTGGATCGTCAGAATATTGTATCCTATATTTGTTTGTGAATGTTTCCTGGAAGCCAAGTCCAAGTCTTGTTGTAAATGTTTTTGATTTGTTATATGCAAATCCAATACTTTGTGTAATGTAACCAGGATCGAAAAAATCGGCAGTTTTACTAACCGGGGTCTGTTTGTAATCATAACCTGTAGAAACAAGGGTTCTAACAGTGTTGCTGAAATAAGGATCTAATATCCAACCAATATTATAAGATAAAACTGTTTCCAAAAAAATCTCATTATCATTAGTTCTATAATCATCACTGCCCAACTTGGTTCTTCCATAACCAAGTTTAAAAGTATTTTTAAAGTTCCATGGCAGATATTTATAATTAGCATTACCTCCAACTATCAAAACCCAGCTAATTGCATTATCACCACCCTGCGTCCAATTACTAAGAGCAATCTGGCTAATATTGATTCCTGACGCAGCAGAATAAGTCCACTGTCGATCAGTTGAATCAATCTGAGCGTTAATTGTAAAAGCAAAGAATAGAAAAAAAATAATTATTGTTCGTTTCATTTTTACTCCTTTAAGAAACGTTAAAAAAATTTTCTGAAATTGTTTTTAGAATCATTTATTGCAAACAGGTATTGGAAATTCATAGTTCTAATTAAAACAAATTTTATTTAAAGTAAAGAGAAGATGTGACTTATGTTCCAATTGCTTATCGCCTCAACGGAAAAATAAAAAAGATTTTTATTTCATCTGTCCGGGATTTTTTTTAATATTGTCACCGTTTAGAACATAATTATATCTAACATAAAAAAATTCTAAAAGGAGGATTTAATGAGTTGGTTCTTTGAAGCAATTAACTCTTCTCTGGGTAAGAAATTTATTATGGCAATTTCTGGAATTTTCCTTCTAATCTTCCTTGTCATACATTTATTTGGTAATATTTTTCTTTATGTAAGCAGAGACGCATTCAATCAATATGTTTTTATCCTTTCAGAATCAGCACTTAGTTATATAATTAAAGTAATTGAGGTAGTTCTCTTTTTGGGTCTTATTGTTCACGCTTACCAAGGGATAAGATTAACACTGGAAAATTTTATTGCTCGTCCAAATCGTTATGCGGTCAATCCCAAAGAGGCTCAGGCTGATCTTCCTTCCAGAACAATGTGGATTACGGCAAGCATTGTCTTTATCTTTCTTGTAATTCATCTAAGAAGTTTTTGGTATGTATTTAAGTTCGGTGAACCTGGAAAGAATATTACAATGTATGATATTGTAATTAAAACATTTCAAGATCCATTTTATTCTTTGCTGTATTTTATCTGTGTCCTGCTTTTAGGATTTCATTTATGGCATGGTTTTCAAAGTACATTTCAAAGTCTTGGATTAAATCATAAAAAATATACTCCGGCAATAAAATTTTTTGGTAAACTTTACACAATTATTATTACAGGCGGATTCGCAACTTTTCCGGTTTACTTTTATTTTTTAGGAGGTAAGTGATGATTAAATTAGATTCTAAAATACCGTCTGGAAGTATTCAGGATAAATGGACGAACCATAAATTTAATGTTAAGCTTGTTAATCCATCCAATAAACGAAAATTTGAAATTATTGTTGTTGGTACCGGATTAGCCGGAGCATCCGCTGCTGCTTCGCTTGCTGAACTTGGATATAATGTTACTGTATTAACTTTTCACGATAGTCCAAGACGCGCGCATAGCATTGCCGCTCAAGGTGGAATTAATGCTGCAAAAAATTATACAAATGATAATGATAGTGTGTACAGATTATTTTATGATACGCTTAAAGGCGGCGATTATCGTGCGCGCGAAGCAAATGTTTATCGTCTTGCAGAAGTAAGCAACAACATTATCGATCAATGTGTGGCGCAAGGTGTTCCATTTGCACGAGAATATGGCGGATATCTCGATAACCGATCTTTCGGTGGCGCCCAGGTTTCAAGAACTTTTTATGCACGCGGACAAACGGGTCAGCAACTTTTACTTGGTGCTTATAGTGCATTAAGCAGACAAGTTGGGTTGGGTAAAATAAAAATGTTTACACGACGTGAAATGCTCGAGTTGGTTGTAGTTGATGGAATGGCACGTGGTGTAGTTGCAAGAAATTTAGTAACAGGTGAAATAGAAAAATATTCTGCCCATGCAGTTTGCTTGGCAACCGGTGGATATTCGCGTGTGTTTTTCCTTTCTACTAATGCTATGAATTGCAACGCAACAGCAATTTGGCGTGCACATAAAAAAGGTGCTTTGTTTGCAAATCCCTGCTACACACAAATTCATCCAACATGTTTACCGCTTCACGGCGAACAGCAATCCAAATTAACCTTGATGAGTGAAAGTTTGCGAAATGATGGAAGAATTTGGGTACCTAAAAAACCAGGTGATAAAAGATCCCCTAAACAAATTCCAGAAGATGAAAGAGATTATTTCCTGGAAAGAAAATATCCATCATATGGTAATCTTGCTCCAAGAGACATTTCATCGAGAAGCGCAAAAGAAGCTTGCGATGCAGGAATGGGTGTTGGAGATACCGGTCAGGCTGTATATCTCAATTTTGAAGATTCATTAAAAAAGATAGGCAAAGCCAGTATTGATGAAAAGTATGGCAACTTATTCCAGATGTATCAAATGATCACAGCAGAAAACCCATATGAAGTACCGATGCGAATATTTCCGGCACCACATTACACTATGGGCGGTTTATGGGTTGATTATAATTTGATGAGTACTATTCCAGGCTTGTATGTTTTGGGTGAAGCTAATTTTTCAGATCACGGAGCTAACCGTTTAGGAGCCAGTGCATTGATGCAAGGTTTAGCCGATGGTTACTTTGTTATTCCATATACAATCAGCGATTATTTATCGACCTCAAAATTTTCAACCGTCAAAACAGATCACCAAGCTTTTTTACAGGAAGAAAATACTGTAAAAGATATAACAAAGAAACTACTTTCGATCAATGGTAAAAGAACAACTGACGATTTACATAGACAGCTTGGTAGAATTGCTTGGAATAAAGTTGGAATGGCGAGAAATGAAAAAGGATTGAAGGAAGCTATTCAAGAGATAAGAGATTTACGTGAAGAGTTCTGGAAAAATGTAAATGTTCCGGGCTCAGCAGATGATTTGAACCAGGCATTAGAAAGAGCAGGTAGAGTTGCTGATTTTATGGAACTTGCAGAGCTGCTTGCAATTGATGCACTAAATAGAAATGAATCGTGTGGTGGTCATTTCAGGGAAGAATATCAAACACCGGAGGGTGAAGCTAAGCGTGATGATGAAAACTTTTCTTATGCTGCCGCTTGGGAATTTAATCAAGTTGGAAAATGGACACTACATAAAGAAGATTTAGTTTTTGATTATGTTAAACCATCCACAAGGAGTTACAAATAATGAGTGGTAATATGAATCTTACTCTTAAAATTTGGCGGCAGTCAAATGCAAAAGCTAAAGGTCAATTTGTAACTTTTAATGCAAAAAATATTTCTCCGGATAGTTCTTTTCTCGAAATGCTCGACATGATTAATGAAGAGCTTGAAGGAAGTGGAAAAGATCCAATAGCATTTGAACATGATTGCCGTGAAGGAATTTGCGGCTGTTGTGGATTGGTAATTAATGGTCGCCCACATGGTCCACTTAAAGGAATAACAACCTGTCAGCTCCATATGCGTCACTTTAAGGACGGTGATGTAATAACAGTTGAACCATGGCGCGCAAAAGCATTTCCAATCATTAAGGATTTGATAGTTGACCGCACGGCTTTCGATAAAATTATTCAAGCTGGCGGATTTATTTCTACAAGTACTGGTGGAGCGCCTGATGCAAATTCAATTCTGATTCCAAAAGAAATTGCAGAAACTGCAATGGATGCTGCTGCATGTATTGGCTGCGGAGCTTGCGTGGCAGCATGTAAAAATGCTTCGGCTATGCTTTTTGTTGCTGCAAAAGTTTCTCATCTTAATCATCTGCCACAGGGGCAAGTTGAGAAATTTGAACGAGTTCAGAAAATGATAAAAACGATGGACGAACTTGGGTTTGGAAATTGTACAAATACTTATGCTTGCGAAGCAGAATGCCCGAAAGAAATTTCCGTTGCTCACATTGCAAAAATGAATAGAGACTACTTTGCTTCAAAACTAAAATCGAATATAAAGTGAAATGGAAAACGTTGAATAAAACTCGAAATCAGAAATCGGATTTTAGTTTTCCATTAGCGCAAATATTATTTGTTAATTCCAGGTTTCTACAAAGAGTCCCAATTATAGTCGTATAGGTGTCAACTTAAGGTAAAATATTTTGTTTATAATGAAAATAGCCCCGACCCTGCTTACCGTAGGCAGGTTTTCAAGTCGGGGAAAGAATATTCTCTAAGAATTTAGGGCTTTAGCCCAACATTAGGATTGTACTTGCCTACTGCAAGTAGGTTGGACTAAAGTCCAGGATTTTTTGAGGATTCTGATACTCCGGCATAAATGCCGAAGCTATTCAAGTACAAAATTTCCTTAGTTTGATACCTATGCGATTATAGTCGGGATTTTTTGTTTGAATTGTATTATCTTTCTACAAAAAGAACTTTAAAATGTTTGAACGAGAAATCAAATTCATTTATGATTTTAATATAAATCAAGTAAAGAAACTCGGTGCTTCTTTTACATTTAACGCATTATCTTCAACAGATTTGCATCCTGCCATCCGCAATTACATTTCTGCCGAAGTAGATTACTTGATTTATGAGGACAGGAAAAAGATAATTGAAAATTCCAATTTCGATTATTCCGGCGAAGAAATAAATAAATATTTTTTGCTAATCAATAATGAAATAAGAAAAGAAAAAAGACTTTCCAGCGAATATGTTGACCAACTGATTTTGCATGCCACATCTTTTACTGTAAATTTTTTAGCTCAACCAAAATGGGCTCTTACCAAGTTAGTCTTTGCCAAAGAAAATACTTTAAACATCCAGGAAGTTAAACAGATTCTGAATTATGTCCATTATTACGATCATTTAAAAGAACTTTTAGAAAAATTCTTTACCAAAAAAAGAATAATTACAATTGACAAATCAGAGTTTGAAATTTTGGTTGATAGGATTTATAACCAACTATTTTCAGCTTATTCGGAAAAAATAATTAATAATGTCCTTAGCAATGCGGCTGATTTTTTTAATGTTGGCAGCACACATAAAACAACCGTTCCGCTGTTTGCACTGGAGCTTTTCCTTAAAGAAAGGAAATTAGAAAACTATCTTGAGAGATTGGAAAATGCACTTCCCACTGAAACAAAGCTAAGCTTTAGTATTAATGAACTTCAGAATATTCTTTTCTCACCTGTTCCAATTAAAAAGGGGACTTATTTAGAAAGGGCGATAAAACAAGAAGAACCAGCAACGCTATTTTCATTTGAAGAAAAACATGAAGAAATTGAATTGAAAGAAATTATCCCTGAACCAGTGCAGCAACCAATCAATCAAGTTATAGTTACGGAACCCATTGCAATAAATGAAAAAGAGGAATTGGAAAACATTCCTTTAGAAATTACCGAAGAAGCAATTACGGATGAGCTTCATATTGATAAGAAAGAATCTGAAGAGAATTCTGATCATGCAATTGATAAAGATGTTGTTGAGCAAAAAACTATTGGCGATGATGGAGATTGGGAAGAAAATGTTGAAACTGCGGAACATGAAAATCAATTAGACAAGGTAATTGATGAGCCAATAACACTAATTCCAGAAACGAATGTTGTATTGGATGCACAACCCGGGTTATTTGAACAAATTGCCTCATTGGAAGTTGATGAAGAAAAAGAAAATATTTTTGAAGATAATATCATAAAGGAAAATCAGTTTGTTCCTTTGGAATTACCGCAAGAATTTTTAGGTATAGAAGAAATATTGGAGATGCCTACAGAAATAAGTACTCCAATTCAAGAAATTGTACTGGAAGAACCAAAGAATAATTTAATACCGTTAACTGAAGAACCTGAAACGGAAATCCAAACACGAGAAATAAATGATGAAAATTCATTATCCATTCTTGCTGAAAAAGTAATCCAACCAGATGAACTTGAATCTGTAAAAATAAACAGTTATTCATCCGAAACATCATTACCTTTGGAAGAGAAAGATGAATTAGAATTTACTGCCATTGTTAAAAAACCAGTAATTGAAGAACCAAACATAGAGGAAAGTACCACACAAAAATTAATAGAGAAAGAAATTGAAGAGCTGGATTTAGACTTAGTCTTGAGTGATGAAGATTTTTTGATACTTGGTGAAGAGAAATTGAAAACGAATGATTCAAGCAATGAACATGAAAAAAAGGTTGAATCCGAGGAGAGTCTAAATCATTCCCAAGAAAACGAAGCTGGTAATTTGAATATTGAAGAAGAAAGCGAATTCGCTAGTTTAAAAAATGAATCCGAAATTAAATTTGATGAGGACTTAGAACTAACAAAAGATGAGATTATTCGTGATATTGAAGAAGAGGACAGAGAATTTCTTCCGGTTGAAAGTAAAGTGTTAGATGAAATTGATGAAGAAATAAAAATTCTTTCAAACTATTCTGAACCTGATAACATTGAAGTGAGTAATGATTTAAATTTGACAGAACAAGAACGAACTGAACCTATTGAGGAAATAATTGAACCGATGGATCAGGATTTAGTAATTCAAGAACAAGATTCCATATCTGAAGAAAAAAAAGAGCAGCCACAAAATTTAGTTATTAACTCACCTTACGCAAAGAGAAAGAAAGGTATTAAATTTCTGGTGACAAAAATCAGAGGTATGCGATGAAAAAAGAACTCTTAGAACTGTACACAGATTATTTAATGAGTTCATTTTCTTATACGACAGCCACGGGT